>CAJMHU010000029.1 GCA_905213305.1 uncultured Anaerostipes sp. | reverse complement strand
TAGCAGGCAACAATACAGCATGCTTAAAATCGACTACATGAAAATCTGCCGTATGCAAAAAGCCGTCGACCCCGCCAATAAAGGGATGAATAACCGGCAGTAAATGCGATACGTCACCCATATCAGTTGAAGCACTGAAATGTCCGGCGTCTTTAACTGCTACATTGGGTTCGGCAATTTTAGCATTGGTTACGAACAACTCGTTCAGCCTGTTATTGCAGGCCAAAGGCAACTGCCCCGGCATCGTGGCAATAACCGTCTGTGCTCCTACGGCATCGCCGCCGGCTTTCAATGCAGTATCCACCTTTTTATGAGTCGCTTCGATCGCTTCCATGGTTTTAGCGCGTACATAGGTCTCGATCCTGACATCGGCAGGAACAGAGTTTACTAAGTCGCCGCCTTTAGTAATGATCGGATGAACACGAACAACGTCTGCTTCACGAAAAGTTTCACGCAAAGCGTTGATTCCCATCAGTCCCAGCATAGCCGCATTGAGAGCATTAATACCTTGATCAGGCGCATCGGCTGCATGAGCTGTTTTACCTACATACTGAATTGTTTTACCAATAAAGCCGTTGCTGCTTTCACCAATGGATACAGTTGCTGCCGGCATATTTTTATCAGCATGCATCTGCATCGCCATATCGATATCGTCAAAAGCGCCTTCATAAATAAGTTGCCCCTTGCCGGTAAGAAAATGCAGTTTGCCTTCTTTGATCAATTTGTTGCGGTAAGCAAGTTCTACATATTCTTCAGCAGGAACGCCAAAAAATACGGCATCGCCTGATAATTCACTCAAAACACCAGACTGCGTAATCCCGCAGGCTACAGCAGCCATTGTTGCAACCTGTAAATTATGGCCGCAGGCATGCGCCGCACCGGTCAGAGGATCTGCTTTACAACTGTCCGGACACCCTATCGCATCCAGTTCGCCCAACACTGCCACAGTAGGTCCGGGACGTCCGCTTACAACGCGGGCTTTGACACCCGTCAGGGCCAAACCAGTCTGAGGTGTCAAACCTAATTGCTGTAAAAAAGCAGTGACTTTAGCTGCTGTTTTAGTTTCTTTAAAGCCAAGTTCCGGTTCCCTTTCGATATCCTGCGCTAAAGCTTCGACTTTAGCGGCCCAGGCATCAATAGCGGCGCATACTTTTGCTTTCATCACATCTTTGTCCGTAATAAACACCTCGCTTTGAAATAGTATACACTTTATTCTTGTAAATCGTTTTTAATTATAGCATAAATACTACCAGTGGTACAGGTTTAATTCTCAGCATTTTGTTTGATTATGAACTTTTATTTCTTTAAACTTTACCACAACTTACAAAATTTTACAATTCCATTATATTTTGTATACTTTATTCATATTTTTAACTTTCTGCGATAATGTCTGTCATTGCAATAATTTGCATTGGAAAATACCCTGTGCTAAAATATATAAGTTAAGAAGTCACTTTAAAACTGTTTACGAAAGGAGTCTGTCATGTTAGACCAAATTAAAACCGACATTGATGCAGTTATGCACCGCGATCCTGCAGCCAAAACCAGGCTGGAGGCAGCACTTTGTTATCCCGGTCTGCATGCTATCTGGCTCCACCGTTTAGCGCATAAATTATACTTAAAAGGCTGGGTACTGATTCCCCGGCTGCTTAATACATTTTCCAGATTTCTGACCGGTATCGATATCCACCCCGGAGCAACTCTTGGACCCGGACTTTTTATCGACCATGGTATGGGCCTTGTTATTGGCGAAACCGCAGAACTTGGTTCTAATGTCACGCTCTATCAGGGAGTAACCCTCGGTGGTACCGGCAAGGAAAAAGGCAAACGTCATCCTACAATCGGCGATAACGTAGTCGTTTCCAGCGGTGCTAAAGTACTGGGATCCTTTACAGTCGGCTCCAATTCCAAGATCGGCGCCGGTTCGGTAGTATTAAAGGAAGTACCGCCAAACTCGGTAGTAGTAGGTGTTCCCGGCCGTATCGTTACCAAAGATGGAGTCCGCATTGCCGCCAGCGATATGAGCAGCCCTGACAGCATGATCGATCTGAACCATAACCAGCTTCCCGATCCAGTTGCCGATTACGAAGACCGTCTGGCAGATTATATGGTACGTATGGACAGCAGACTGGAAGAACTGGAAGAAATCATCAAAAAACATCTTCAGGAAGCGGGTCATGAAGTTGTAGATAACGGTGTAGGAGAAGGAGAAGTAGAATTGTATCCGGATGTTGCCGTTCGTACCTGCAATAAGGTGACAGATAAAACATGCGAAAGAGGAATTCTTGTATGCGGAACAGGAATTGGTATGGCAATGACTGCAAATAAGGTGCCTGGAATCCGGGCCGCCGTCTGTCATGATCCGTTTTCCACAGAACGTTCCATTCTCAGCAATAATGGAAATGTGATGTGTATGGGCGCCAGAGTGGTTGCGCCGCAGCTGGCGCTTTATTTGCTGGATATCTGGATGGGACTTACTTTTAAAGATGGTCCGTCAACCGAAAAGGTAGAGCGTATTACCTATTATGAAAATCAGTTTTGCGGGAAATAGGAGGTTGTTGATATGAAGTTTAAATTTGGAGTCGATACATTTATATGGGCAGAAAATTATGGGGAAGAGCATCTCTGGATTATTCCGAAAGCAAAGGAATTAGGTTTTGAGACCATTGATTTTGCAATTTCAAATCCCTATACCTTTCCCACAGAAAAAGTAAAAGAAGAGCTGGAGCGGGTTGGAATCGACTGTGTTTGTACAACAACTTTGACACTGGAGACAAATCCGATTTCTCCGGACGCCGAGATTCGGAAGGCAGCCGTTGCAGCCATGAAGAAATGCGTGGATATTTGTAATCAGCTGGGGGCGCCGATTTTAGGCGGTGTCAATTATGCAGGATGGGGATATTTGACGAAAAAACCACGTACGGAGCAGGAATGGAACTGGGGCGTAGAGTCTATGAAAGAAGTGGCGCAGTACGCTAAGGAAACAGGAGACGTTCAGATTTGTGTAGAATGTGTCAACCGATTTGAAACACATTTCTTAAATATCGCAGAAGATGCAGTACAATTCTGTAAAGATGTTGGAACAGGAAATATGAAGGTTCATTTGGATTGTTTCCATATGATTCGAGAAGAAAAGAGTTTTGCCGGAGCAGTAAAAACCTGCGGAAAAGAATATCTGGGATATGTCCATGTCAATGAAAACGACCGTGGAATCCCCGGAACAGGGCTTGTTCCGTTTAAGGAATTTTTTACGGCATTGAAAGAGATTGGTTACGACGGACCTCTTGTCATTGAATCTTTTGATCCAAGCTTTGAGGAATTGGCAGGAAACTGCGCAATCTGGAGAAATTTTGCAGACACAGGAGAAGAGCTGGCGATTGAAGGATTAAAAAATTTGAAAGAAATTGCAGCGACTGTGTAAGGGAGGAGATGCTATGAACCGTATTGTAAACAACCCGGATTTTGCCGTAGAGGATATGCTGAAAGGTTTTGTGAAAACACATAAAGATCTTGTAACAGCTACAGACAATGAAAGAGTTTTAAAATATAAATACGCGCCGGTGGAGGGAAAGGTTGGAATTGTTACCGGAGGAGGCTCCGGACATAAACCTGCTTTTATCGGATATATTGGTGAAAATTTATGCGATGCTGTGGCAGTTGGAGAAATTTTTTCTTCACCGACAGCAAAGGCCTTTTTGGATGCGATAAAAGAAGCGGATGCAGGAAAAGGCGTGGCATGCCTTTATGGAAATTATGCCGGCGATAATATGAATGTGAAGATGGCAATGCGCAAGGCAAAGAAACTTGGAATCGATGTGAAGACAGTTGTTGCCAACGATGACTGTGCATCAGCGCCAAAAACGGAATTAGAGAAGCGCCGGGGAGTTGCCGGGGAAGTTTTGATGTGGAAAGTCGGAGGCGCGAAAGCAGCGATGGGAGCAAGTCTTGACGAAGTCATTGCCGCTGCACAAAAAGCAATTAATCATACCCGCTCTGTTGGAATTGGCACGGCACCGTGTACCATTCCGGCGGTAGGGCATCCGAATTTCCAAATTGAAGACGGAACAATGGAAGTAGGAATTGGACACCACGGAGAACCTGGAATCAATGTGCAGCCATTAAAAACCGCCAGTGAAATTGCGGATGAAATGTTGGATATTATCATCCCGGATCTGCCATTTGAAAGTGGTGATGAAGTTGTGGTACTTCTTTCCGGGCTTGGAGCTACTCCGGTGATGGAACAGTATATTGTTTATGACAGAGTGGAAGAAGTATTAAACGAAAAAGGAATTAAAGTTCATCGCTCTTATGTAGGAAATTACTTTACTTCCTTAGAGATGATGGGCGTGACGCTAACTGTCATGAAGCTGGATGAAGAGCTGAAGGAGTGCATGGATATGCCGGTAAACTCCGTAGGATTAAAACAGTTTTAAAGATTGAGTTAAATATGGCACAATTTTTTGTGCCATATTTGCGCTTAAAACTATTTGGAAGATAAAAAACCTTATGCTACAATAAAAACAGAAAATAAAGTTCAAATGAAGAGGTGGAATTATGTCAAGTTTTAAGAATGCAGAAGCCGGTGTAATTGTAGATCGGCTGATCAAAACAATTCAGGAGCAGCGAGATTATCTAAGTGAAATTGATGGGAAAATCGGAGATGGTGATCATGGAATCAATATGAACAAGGGATTTACCATGTGCGAAAAAAAATTAGAGGGAAAGACTTATAATTTATCTGAAGGGCTTTCCATTCTCGGAGAAACTCTGCTGGAAGATATCGGAGGATCCATGGGACCTCTCTATGGAATGTTATTCGATGAGATGTCAATGGCATGTGAGGATGCGGATGAAATTGATGTCAATGTTTTTGCGGAAATGATTTCCGGTGCAGTGGAAGGAATCCAGGAGATCAGTCCGGCGAAGGTTGGAGATAAATCTTTGCTGGATACCTTAATTCCTGCCAAGGAGGCCTTTGCAGATGCCAAAGAGGCAGGAAAGCCCTTTGCAGAGTGTCTGGACGCTATGAATGCGGCAGCAGAAACAGGATGGCAGTCCACAAAAGATCTGGTGGCAAAAATTGGGCGCGCAAGCCGTCTGGGCGAACGTTCCAGAGGTGTTTTGGACGCAGGAGCAACCAGCTGCTATTTCATTGTCACAACGATTGGAAAAGCGGCAAAAGAACTGTTATAAATTCGTTTCACATCATCGAGATATTCTTTGGAATTAGAAGATTTTAAAACAGATTTGTCTTCTGAATCCAACCATGTATTAGGCCATGCTTTAAGGTGGCAGAACCTCTATATATTCATACAAAAACAAGAAAAACACAGAAATCCATTTTGAGATGGTTCTGTGTTTTTCTTGTGTTAGGGTTGTGTATGATAACTGTACCATATAAAGTGGTACAGTTGATACAGTGAGATTAAGGAGGGAAAGATGTGTTTCAAATCAATGCGGCAAGGCAATTTATGAACAAATTATGGAACAAATGAAAGAAGCCGCATGGAAGGGATATTTAAAGCCCGGTGATCTACTGACGTCATAGCAAAAAGCAATGCGTTTTTGTATCTGAAAACAATCAAATAATACGAATGATCCTATGTTGGGAAAACCAGAAAAAAGTATGGGGATTTCGGAGGCAGAAAAGCCATTTTTAGAAGCTTGTTTTGTGAAAATGGGAATTTCCAGGCAAGAGACAAGGCAATGGATGGAGAACGTTTCCATGAAGAATCGTCCAAAAAGCGGAGTTCTCGGAAGGTGGAAATACCGGCAGGATGATGTTACAGATACCATCTATGATTGCTCTAAAACTCTGATTTTTGAAAAATTAAATGGAAATAATTGACATAATAAAATAAATATGGTAAATTATGGAAAGAAGATATCTGCAGCATTGTGTGAATTTCCTAATTTAAGATCTTTGGATTCCCTTCGTATGATAGATCATCGACCATACCCCCAAATTTCTTAAAAAACTGTGTTTTTCATCAATCAATCATTGTCATCTACCTATCTTACAAGCATAATGCCGCAGGTATTTTCTGCTTTTTAGTTCTTTTTCTTTGGAAACCGTTGAAATGACAATGACAAATACAAATTTATATGGTATGATGTTATTTTGAAAGAAAACAAAGAGAGAATTCACATATAGGAGGAAAAAACATGCCAGTGAAATATGTATTTGTTACAGGAGGAGTTGTGTCCGGCCTTGGAAAGGGAATTACAGCGGCCTCTCTGGGACGATTACTGAAAGCGAGAGGCTATCATGTGACCAGTCAGAAGTTTGATCCTTATATCAACATTGATCCTGGAACGATGAATCCAATTCAGCATGGAGAGGTATTTGTAACAGATGATGGGGCGGAGACAGATCTGGATTTGGGACATTATGAGAGATTTATTGATGAAGGATTGAATAAGAAGTCGAATGTTACAACGGGAAAAGTCTATTGGAGTATTTTATCAAAAGAGCGGCGTGGTGACTATGGAGGGAATACGGTACAGGTGATTCCTCATGTGACCAATGAAATCAAGAGCCGTTTCTATAGAAGTGATGATACCAGCCGTCAGGAAGTTGCGATTATTGAAATCGGCGGAACGGTTGGTGACATTGAAAGTCAGCCGTTTTTGGAAGCCTTAAGGCAGTTTCAGCACGAGGTCGGACATGAAAATTGTATTTTGATTCATGTAACGCTGATTCCGTATTTGAAAAGTTCGGGAGAGTTAAAGACCAAGCCGACACAGGCAAGTGTGAAAGATCTTCAGGGAATGGGAATTCAGCCGGATATTTTAGTTTGCCGCTCTGATTATCCTTTGGACGATGGAATAAAGAAAAAGATTGCACAATTTTGTAATGTGGAGCGGGATCGTGTAATTCAAAATCTGGATGCGGAAGTATTGTATGAGGTTCCGCTTATGATGGAAAAAGAGCATCTGGCGCAAGAAGTTTGCGAATGTCTTCATATGTCCTGCCCGGATCCGGATCTGGATGACTGGAAAAAGATGATTGACAGTTGGAAGCATCCAAAACATCAAGTGGAGATTGCGTTGGTCGGAAAATATATTTCTCTTCACGATGCCTATATTAGCGTTGTGGAGTCACTGGAACATGCAGGAGTTGCCAATTCTGCAGATGTAAAGATTCGATGGGTAGATTCTGAGAGAGTCAGCTCCTATAATGTGGAAGAGATGCTGGGAGGGGTTCATGGAATCCTCGTTCCGGGTGGATTTGGCGATCGAGGAATTGAAGGTATGATCTGTGCGATTAAGTATGCGAGAGAAAAACAGATTCCGTACCTGGGAATTTGTCTTGGAATGCAGCTTACGCTGGTAGAGTTCGGAAGACATGTTCTGGGTTATGCAGACGCACATAGTCAGGAATTTAATCCAGAGACAGAACATCCGATGATTCATATTATGGCAGATCAGGACGGAGTAACCGATCTTGGAGGAACCTTGAGACTTGGCTCCTATCCATGCGTGCTGGCAGAAGGCTCCAGAGCTTATCAGGTGTACGGAGAAAAAGAAATTCACGAAAGACATCGTCACAGATATGAGGTAAACAACCAGTATCGTGAAATTCTGCAGGAGAATGGAATGATGTTATCTGGATGTTCACCGGATGGAAGAATTGTGGAGATGGTAGAGATTCCGGCGCATCCATGGTTTGTAGCGACGCAGGCGCATCCGGAGTTCAAATCAAGACCAAATAAAGCACATCCGCTGTTTCGAGGATTTATTGAAGCTGCTTTACAGCATCAAAAATAAAAAGAATTGGGAGTATTGGGAAAGACCAGTATTCCCATTTTTTGTAATGTGGGAAAGTTTTTTCCTGTGCGATCTCACAAAACGGTTTAGTAGGATTGTATTACAGAAAAGAGCCGGACTTGTCTGCTTTGTTTTATGGGAAAATATGTTATAATAGAACAAAAGGCAGCATATTTGACAGTGAAAAACGTTAGGGGGAAGACTGGAAATGAAGGTGAAAGGCGTGAGACTTTATGGAGTCAAAGACATACGATTGGAAGAGTTTGAACTTCCAAGGATTCAGGAAGACGAAATCCTTTTAAAAATTATCTGCAACGGAATCGCCATGTCTACTTTGAAGGAAATTACCTTGGCGCAGAGGCATTTACGGGTACCGAAAAATATCAAAAAGAAGCCAATTTTAATTGGGCATGAATTTTCTGGTGTGATTTGGGAAGTTGGGAGTCGCTGGAAAGATCAATATCATAAAGGTGAAAAATATGTCATTGTTCCGGAGATTCCCAATCAAATCGAATCTCCCGGGTATTCCTATGAATATTTTGGGGGAGCGGCAACCTATTGCATTGTTCCGGGAGATGTGATCGAAAAGGGATGTTTGATGCATTATGAAGGGGAGTCTTTTTATGAGCCGGCAATGGCACAGGCTTTATATAGCATTATCGGAAGTTTTCACTCCAATTATCACAGCAAACCGGGATCACATGAACATATTTCCGGAATTAAAGAAGGCGGCAACACCATTATTATGGGAGGGTGCGGTCCCATGGGGCTGATGGCAGTTCGGTATGTGCTTGAGATGGAAAGAAAGCCGAAGCGGTTGGTTGTGACGGACACCAATCAAAAACGTTTGGAACGGGCAAGAAAATTAATTCCGGTTCAGGAGGCTGCTCGCCATAGTGTGGAGCTTTATTATATTAATCCGGCCATGGTACCGGATTCTGCAACCGTTTTACTGGCTGTCACCTGTGAAAAAGGGTACGATGACGTATTTGTATATGCTCCTCCCAAAAATGTTGCAGAGATAGGAAACCGGATTATGGGGATGGATGGCTGCATGAATATATATGCGGCTACGGCAGATAAAAAATATCGGGCAGGCATGAATATTTACGGAAGTCATTATCTAAAAACAAAGTTGATTGGTTCTTCGGGAGGTCTTCGTTCGGATATGGAGGAAGCCATAGATTTGATTCATAGGAAAAAAATTGATGTTGCTATGGGCATCAGTCATATCGGAGGAATTGATGCAATTGTGGATACAACATTATATTTAAAACAGATGCACGGAACCAAAAAGATCATTTATCCTCAAATGGAAATGCCATTGACTGCTATTGAGGATTTTAGAAAGTTGGGAAAGAAGAATCCACTATTTGAAAAATTAGCAGATGCCTGTGATCGAAAGGGAGGATTTTGGAATCAGGAGGCAGAAAAAATTTTATTAGAAAATTGTCAGGCATTCTAAAGATGTTCATAAAAAGAAGCAAGGGACTGCGCATAGTCTCTTGCTTCTTTTTATGTTCAAATATAGAGAATTGAAGGCGGCATTTTCTGCTTTGTGCTTATCGGTGCTTTGCAGTTTGAAGAGTCCGAATAGAATTCAAAACACAAAGCATTGCAACTCCGGTGTCGGCAAAAACAGCCATCCACATATTAGCATATCCTGTGAGACCCAAAATCATGACCAGTGCTTTTACGACGAGGGCAAACACTACATTCTGCCATGCAATAGTGCTGGCATGTTTTCCGATAGAAATTGCCTGTGGAATAGCTTCTACATTGGAGGTCATAAAGACAATATCTGCGGCTTCAATTGCAGCGTCTGCACCGCTTCCCATGGCAGCGCCACAGTCGGCTCCGGCGAGAACCGGTGCGTCATTGATTCCGTCTCCAATAAACATGACAGCGCCATGTTTTTCTCGTTCTTCCTGAAGCTTTGTTAGTTTTTCGTCTGGAAGCAGCCGGGCATAAACCTGATCAATTCCGGTCTCCTCTGCGATAGCATTTGCAGTGGTTTCAGAGTCTCCTGTGAGCATGACCGTATGAAGATTTTGTGACTTTAAGGCTTTGATTGCAGATTTTGCATCTTCTTTTAAGGTATCGGCAATGATAATGTAGCCTATTAAAATTCCATCTCTTGCCAGAAATACTTCGGTTCCATAAGAAGCGGAAGTCGGGTATTCTCCCTCAATATGGTATCGATCCATTAATTTTTTGTTGCCGGCAAGAATTTGAGATCCAGATAAAGTAATCACAGACCCGTGTCCGGCAATTTCCTCTGCCTGTTTTGGCTTTTCATAAGAAATAGAATGTTTTTTTGCTGCTTCCAGAATACTTTTGCCAATTGGATGTGTTGACGCTGCTTCACAGGAGGCTGCAAGGGACAAAAGCTGTTCTTTTGTTACGGCACTTAAGGGAAGAACTTCCTGCACTTGGAAGTTTCCTTTGGTAATGGTTCCCGTTTTATCCATGACGACGGAAGTAATATTTTTCAAAGTTTCTAAAGATGCACCGCCTTTAAATAAAATTCCCATTTTTGATCCGGCGCCGATCCCTGAAAAGAATGCCAGCGGAACACTGAGCACCAGTGCGCATGGGCAGCTGATGACTAAGAAAGTCAAGGCAGTGTAGACCCAGTAATTCCAGTCGCCTGTCACTAGAGATGGGAGAATTGCAGTTCCCAGAGCCAAAAGAACCACAAATGGGGTGTAAATTCTGGAAAAGCGAGTGATAAAACGGTCCATCTTAGGTTTGCTTGCAGCCGCATTTTCAACAGAATCCATAATACGTGTTACCATAGACTCTTCCAAGGGTTTCTTCACCTGCATCTGAATTACCCCGGAGGTATTCAGGCATCCGGAGGTAACCCAAGTTCCGGCTTTGGCTGAGACAGGAACAGGTTCACCGGTAACCGGGGAAGTATCAATCATTGTTTCTCCATCGGTAATGATTCCATCAAGCGGTATGCGATCACCTGGTCGTACCATTAAAATGTCTCCGATGCGTGCATCTTGTGCATCAATAATCTTGATCTGATGGTTGGAGTCTACAAGATTTACAACTTCAGGACGCATATCAATGACATCCATAATTTGGGAGCGGCTTCGAGCCACTGCTTTATCTTCAAAATATTCACCGATTCGGTAAAATAGCATAACACCCACGGCTTCTGCGTATTCACCGATAGCAAAAGCTCCGATGGTTGCAATACTCATTAAAAAATTTTCATCAAAGACCTGCCCTTTGGCAATGTTTCGGATGGCAGTCCATACAATTTTGATTCCGAGAATTAAATAGGCAAGCACAAAACAAAGACTTCCAAGCAATGGAAAAGACATCTCCAAAATTTTTCCGGCAGCAAACAAAAGAATTCCGGCGCTGATTTCGGCGATGACTTTTGTATTTTCTGAAATTCTATTTTTTTCGTCTTGCTGTTTGTGTTTGCCAACAGAGGAAGAGCGAAGGGAAATCTTAACCTCAGGTTCGATGGAAGTACAGATTTTTTCAATCTCGGGAAGTAAGGATGGAGCGTCATCTGCCCAAACTCTCAGCTGTTTGGTTGCATAGGTAAGAGCGGCAGCCTGAACATTTGGGAGTCTGGAAATTTGCTCTTCCATTTTTCCGGCACAATGAGCGCATCCTAAGTTATCAATCATAAACACGGTTGCAGACTGTTTTCCTTCCTTGGCAGCAGTCAAAGGAATGGATTTTGGTTTATGGTCATGTTCTTCGCATCCGCAGTGGTCACTGTGTTCATGGTGGTGATCTTCACATCCGCAGTGTTCATGGTGATGCTCTTCGCATTCGCAGTGTTCCTTGCGTGCGTGGTGGCGTTCTTCACATCCGCACGGATGATCGTTCTTCTGAGATTTTTTATCCTGAGCAGAAATTTTTGAGGATTCCGTTAAAAGCACGTCGGGTTCAATGTCTCGGCAGATTTTTTCCAGATCAGGAAGAATATCCTCTTTCATTGTTTCCACATAAAGTTTTTTCATGGGAAAAGAAATGGAAGCGCTGGTAATCTCCGGAAGGCGATTGATTTGCTCTTCCATCTTGGCAGTGCAGTGGGCACAGCCAAGGTTTTGGAATTCATAAATTTTCTTCATAAATACCCCTCCTATGGAACACTGTTTTTAGCATATCAGAAATTAATTCCCCGTCTGCAGTATCGGAGATGGTGTAATGAACCTCTTTGCCGATGCGTCGGCTGCTGATAACCCCCAGTTGTTTTAAAGAACGGAGGTGATGAGACACTGCAGGAGGACTCATGTCAATGGCAGCAGCAATATTACGTACACAGACTTCACGATCATATAGTAAATATAAAATCCGCAGCCGGGTGCTGTCACTTAACAGGCCAAATAAGCTGGCTGTTTCAATGGAAAATTCTTCCGGAGGAAGTATTTTTTTTAACTCTGTAACATCACAGCCATGACCATGAATATCCACAGAGGTAATCTTTGGTTCTTTGACTTTATCCATAAAAATCATCCTTTCTTAATGATTAAATAATTGCTTAATTGTTTATGTTTTGAATATAATACGGATGATGAGAAAAGTCAAGAGAAGAAAAAAATTTTTTTAAATAAAAATAAATAAAAAATAATCTTGCGATTCGAAAGAAATAGTGTTATGGTATTTTTGAAATAAAAAAATATAAAAATAAAATTTTGATTTTAAAAGGAGGACATGATGAAAGTCGAAGGTGTAAGAATGTATGGGGCAAAGGATATTCGATTAGAAGAATTTGAGCTCCCACAGATCAAAGACGATGAGGTACTGCTGAAAGTGATGAGCGACAGTATTTGTATGTCAACATGGAAAGAAGTCAAGCTTGGGTCTGAACATATACGGGTTCCGGAAGATATTGCAGTGAAACCAGTTCTGATTGGACACGAATTTTCCGGTGTGATTGCAAAGGTTGGAGCTAAATGGGCACAGGAATACCGGGAAGGCGAACGATTTGTGGTACTTCCGGGAATTCCGGACCAAATGGGAGCTCCGGGATATTCGTATGAATATTTTGGAGGAGCGGTAACTTATTGTATTGTTCCAAATGATGTCATTGAAAAGGGGTGTCTGCTGCATTATCATGGAGATTCTTTTTTTGAAGTATCGGTTTCCGAACCGATGTATTGTATTATCGGGGGGTATCATGCAAACTATCATACGAAATCGGAGACTCACGAGCATTTTATCGGAGCGAAAGAAGATGGAAATATTCTGATTCTCGGAGGATGCGGACCGATGGGGCTTGGAGCCGTGAGCTATGCGTTGGCGATGGAGAATCAACCGAAGAGAGTTGTTGTGACAGAGATCAATGATGAACGATTAAATCGAGCAAGAGAAGTCATCTCTGAGGAAGAAGCAAAGGCAGCAGGTGTAGAACTTCATTATGTAAATACTGCGAAAATGGAAGATGAAGTAAAGGAATTAATGGATTTAACAGACGGAGAGGGCTACCATGATGTTTTTGTCTATGCTCCGGTACAAAAGATTGCTGAGACAGGAAATAAAGTTCTGGCGTTTGACGGATGTATGAATTTGTTTGCGGGACCGTCAGACAGCGGATTTTCAGCCGATATGAATCTTTACGATGCACATTACAAAAATACAAAAATTCTTGGTTCTTCCGGGGGAATTAAGGCTGATCTTGAGGAGGCGCTGGATCTGATTTCCAAGAAGAAAGTGAAGCCTGCAGTTATGATTACACATATTGGAGGATTGGACGCTTATGCCGATACAACCCTTCATTTACCGGAGATTCCGGGAGGCAAAAAGTTGATTTATACTCAGTTTCACATGCCATTGACAGCCATTGAAGATTTTCGTAAAATGGGAGAGAAGAATGAATTATTTGCAGAACTTGCAGATGCCTGTGATCGGCATCAGGGGTTGTGGAATAAAGAAGCAGAAGATATTTTATTAAAACATTTTAAGGTTGAACTATAGGTAAAGAGTATGTTTGCACGAGAGCGGAAAGAAGCCCTGTTAATTTATATGCAGCAGCATAAGAAAGCGAGTATCCGTGAATTATCAGGAGAATTTAGTGTGACTGGAGCGACAATCCGAACGGATTTAAGAGAATTAGAAGGAGAAGGATTGTTGATTCGGACCCATGGGGGCGCAATTTTGAACCAGGATACGGTAGAAAAAGAAAGTAAGCTTGCATTGCGTCATGAAGTGTATGCCGGAGAGAAACGCAGAATTGGGAAGAGAGCCAGAGATTTTGTGGAGAAAGGGGATATTATTTTAATTGACAGTGGAACAACAGCGGCAGAGTTTGCCTCTGGTCTTACCACCTTCCGAAATCTAAAAGTGGTTACCAATGATCTTACCATTGCTCTGGAGCTGCAGCGGACTTCTTATGTAGATGTTGTACTAATTGGAGGGAGTGTGCGCAATGGATTTGAGTGCACAATCGGGGCCTTTGGGATGGAATTTCTGGATCGGATCTCTGTAGATAAAATTTTTGTCACGCCAAATGCGCTGTCTATTACACAGGGGCTGACTGCTCCTTACGAGGAGACCGCTGCAATGAAACGTGCAATGATTCGAACAGCGGCTCAACGGTATATTTTATGCGACAGCTCTAAGATTGGCAAAAAGACGTTTTGTAAGTTTGCGGATCTGAAAGAATTTTCTCATATAATTACGGATGATGGAATCCGGGAAGAAGATGCCGTAGCCATTGAAGAGCTAGGATTAAAAGTAGTGATCTGCTGATTTATGCTGCAGAAGCATTTTGATCTTTGAGTCTTGTAACCGCTGATATAAAAAAGAACTTATGCAGAATGAAAAGTCACAGGCAATGGATTTGGTAAAAATTGCTTGTGACTTTTCTTGAAATTTATGTTATTGTATTTTTGAAATTTGTGATATTTTACTTGCGTTGTGAAAATAATGACAAATAAAATGAAAAACTTGTCAAAATTTTTTTGGACAAACTTACTACTGGCAATGGTGGACGAAAGCTTAAAAATCAAGCTATAATAAGGCTATAAGATAACCGGTTATCCTTTTATGTTACTTTTTTAATTTAAAAAATTATATTTTGAGAAGTGAAGAACAAGGAGGATTATATTATGGCAAATGAAATGAAAGCCAAAATCCAAAAATTTGGTGGATTCCTTTCCGGAATGGTAATGCCGAATATTGGTGCCCTGATTGCATGGGGTATTATTACTGCATTGTTTATTCCTACTGGATATTTTCCGAATGAAAAAATGAACGAACTGGTAAGCCCGACTCTTACATACCTGATTCCGATTTTGTTTGGATATACAGGAGGATATGCGGTATATGGACGTCGAGGAGCTGTTGCAGGTTCTATTGCTACAATCGGTGTGATCATCGGTTCTGATGTTACCATGATGATCGGTGGTATGATTATGGGACCTCTTGGCGCATGGATTATCAAGCAGGTAGATAAGGCATTGGATGGTCATGTAAAGCCTGGTCTGGAAATGTTAGTAGATAACTTTTCTATGGGTATTGTCGGAGCTATCATTATGATTGCCGGATTTATAGCAGTTGCACCGTTATTTGCAGCAATTACAAGCGTTTTAACTGTGGGTGTAGACTTCCTGATCTCACATAATATTTTGCCGTTTGCTCCGATTTTCGTTGTTCCGGGACAGGTATTGTTCTTGAATAATGCGATCAATCATGGTATTTTTACACCGCTGGCGATTGAACAGGCTGCTCAGACAGGAAAATCTATTTTGTATCTGGTAGAAGCCAATGGCGGTAACTGGGCAGGACTGGTTTTGGCATTCTGTGTCTTTGGAAAAGGAATGGCAAAGAAATCTGCTCCGGGAGCAGCGATCATCCATATCATCGGTGGTATCGGCGAGGTTTCCTTCCCATATGCGTTGATTAAACCAGTTACAATTCTCGGACCGATTTGTGGTTCTATTGCAGCTTTATTCTGGTTCCAGATTATGGACGGCGGTGCGGTAGCAGCCGTATCTCCGGGATCCATTGTTGCATTGATGATCATGTCTCCGAAAGGAAAATTACTTGTTAACGTTATGGGATATGTCATTGCGGCAGTTGTTTCCTTTGTGATTGTTGCCTTCTTCTTAAAGAGAGATAAATCAATCGATGAAGATGAAGAAGTACAGGGTCTTGATATGAGTCAGTTTGTAGAAAGTCACAGTGCGCCGAGCGAAGAAAAAGCAGCTGCGGCAGGAACAACGATTATTGAAATTAAAGAATTTTTAAATGCGGATGAGCATAAGGCGATTGCAGAAAAAATTAAAAATATGATGCAGTAATTAAAAAATAAAAAGGGCTAAAGAGGTCTTAAAAATGATAAGAATGTCAGCGAGAGTCAAAGAAATTATTCAGATTATCACCTCAGAACAGGGATATATTACAATAAAAGATATCGCAGGAAAGATGAATATATCAGAGCGGACCGTATATCGTGAGATTCCTGAAATAACAAAGGTATTAAAAGAGTATCATATCACTCTGGAAACTGTCAGCAAAAAAGGAATCCATATTATCGGAGAAGAACAGGATGTGAAGAATCTCCTGGAAAGTCTCAGCGAAAAAGTGCATGTACAGGTGATTGAGCCAAAAGAACGTATGGAGTATATTTTATTTGATCTTTTGCATGAAATTGATTTTATCAAAGCAGAGTCGTTGGCAATTGATTTGGAGACCTCTCTGCCCACTATACGAAATGATTTAAAAAAAGTTCAGAATCAAGTTCTTGAATATTGCTTGAAATTGGTTCAGAAAAAAGGAGAAGGAGTGTACCTAAGCGGAACACAGATTTCTAAAGATCACATGCTTGTGAATCTTTTGATGGAGAACATTGAAATGAGTCAGTGTCTGCTTTGGCTGGAAGGGGACTTAGAACAGTCCCATCCTTTCCTTCTGAAGCTGGAACAATGGGGATATTCCGATGATTTTCGGAAATGTCATCATATGTTTCAATCCATCCAGGAAACGTTGGACCATCGAGGATTTTATATGGAGGATCGGGCGTATTTAGAGTTTGTGATGCTTGTGGCTTTGATGATCCGGCGTCATGAAGAAGGCAGCGAACCGATAGAATCGGAGTATCTTCTGTCAAAAAGTAAAAAAGAAGAGCGTCAGGTTGCAAATCTGGTAGGAAAAACAATAGGGCAGACATTCGGCTTTGAATTTTATGAGGATGAGTTGGAATATCTGGTCTTTTTGGTGCATATATTCATTGCACAGAAATCGAGAAAGACCCAAATGCAGGGAGATTATCTTTTGCGATCAAAGGTCACGGAATTTATTGAGCAGGTGGAAGAGCATTTGGGAATTTATCTAAGCCAGGATCAAAAGCTGATGGATGGTCTTTTGGCTCATATGGATAAAGCAATCAAGCGTACCAGAAGCGGTATGAGCATTTCCAATCCGGTGATTCGCGAAATCGAGAAAGATTATAAGCAGTTGTTTGAAATCATTAAGGAAAGTGTCAGTACGGTATTTCCGGATGATTATTTTCCGGACGATGAAATCGGATATCTGGTGCTGTATTTCGCGGTATCTTTGGATAACGTCACCAAAAAGACATTTCGGATTCTGGTGGTTTGCTCCAGTGGAATGGGCTCTTCCAAGATGTTGGCGAGCAGGCTGGAACGGGAAATCCCGGAAATTTATGTGAGAAAGATTGTATCTTTGATTGGGCTTGGGAAAGAAGATTTAAATGATTATGATTTGATTTTATCAACGATTCCATTATATTTGGATGCGGAGTCCTATTTGAAAGTCTCACCATTATTAAATCAACAGGAACTTGCTTTGGTAAAAGAAAAAATCAGACGTCATAAGCATAGGACGTTAAAGCGGATTGAAGAAAGAGAAAAGAATTCAAAACGATGGGAAGCGATGGATGGATTCCTGGCGTTATCACAATTAAATCGCTTTACGGAATATTCCATGAATCTTTTGGCAGATTTTAAAGTGCTTCGGGTTTCCAAAGAGATTACTCAGGAAAGGCTCTACGAAAAAATCAGTCGATGGACGGCACAGATTGGTTTGAACATATCCAAAGATGAACTGGATGCTTATTATAAAAGCAAAAATGTCAGGGAATGTTATTTTGTAATTCCGGCAACCAGAGTCAGTTATTTTGAATGCTTTTTAAGCAGTATTGACAAACCTGCGCTTTTGGTTTGTTATTTCGGCGGAGAGGAAGTAGAGGATTGGCAGAGTGAAGAAAAAATCTCTGCGATGGCAGTGCTGTTTTATCCGAAGCGGATGGACTCGCTGGAACGAGAGTTTATCGGAAGCATTACAGATTTGATTATTGAAGATGCCAATATGATTCAGATGGTGGAGCAGGGAGATGAAGAAGGCATCAAACAGTGTTTGAGTTTTCAGTTTTTGGAGCACATTCGTGGAATAATGTAGCAACGACTGGAGCATAACCTCTGGAATACCGGCTGCAGAGGCATCGAAAACCATGGGGTTCTGCATTGGTTTTGGGTTGCCGCCCCGTGACGGAATGATTGCTGTACTTAGAACGTTTTGGAAAAAGTAATAGGATATTTGAAAGAAGTATGATATACTACATTTATCTATACAATTCTATAAAATCAGATTTGAAAAAGAATCCAGTAAAATAGAAAGAAGAAAAGGAAGTGTATCATGGAAGAATTAAAGAATGTCAAAATGGCGCTCCTTGGTTCTGGAACGGTTGGAACCGGGGTGTACAAGCTGGTGGAACGCCAGAAAGATGAGATGCCATATAAGATTGGCGCCAATCTCTCTGTAAAAAAAGTACTTGTGAGAAACAAAAATAAAAAACGAGAAGGAATCAATACAGAACTTCTCACAGATCAATGGGAAGATATTATTCATGACGACGAGATACAGATTGTTGTGGAGGTCATGGGTGGAATTGAGCCGGCTCGTACATATATTACCGAAGCTTTGCAGGCAGGAAAGAATGTAGTGACGGCAAATAAAGATCTGATTGCCGCACATGGAGGAGAACTTTTGGATCTTGCCTCACAGAATCATTGCGATCTGCTGTTTGAGGCATCGGTTGCAGGAGGAATTCCGATTCTCCGGCCTTTGAAACAATGTCTTGCAGGCAATTATTTATCGGAAGTCATGGGAATTGTCAATGGGACAACCAATTTTATTCTGACAAAGATGACACAGGAAGGTATGGAATTTGATGAGGCTTTGGCTTTGGCTACAGAACTTGGCTATGCCGAGGCAGACCCAACGGCAGATATTGAGGGATATGATGCGGGAAGAAAGGTTGCGATTATGGCATCCATTGCGTTTAACTCCCGTGTCACATTTGATGATGTATATACAGAAGGAATTACGAATATTACTTCGAAAGACATTCAGTATGCAAAGGAGATGGGGTGTGACATCAAGTTGCTTGGCGTTGCAAAGAACACCCCGGAGGGAATTGAAGTCAGAGTTCATCCGATGCTGATTCCGAGCAATCATCCGCTGGCAAGTGTCAATGATGCTTTTAATGCGGTGTTTGTCCATGGGGATGCAGTGGATGACGCAATGTTTTACGGAAGAGGTGCCGGAGAATTTCCAACGGCAAGCGCGGTGATGGGAGATATTATAGATGTTGCGCGCAATCTTCAGTTTCATTGCAATGGAAGAATTCACTGTACTTGTTATAAGGATCTTCCAATTAAAAAGATTACAGAAATCGAAAGTAAATATTTTATGCGTTTGCTGGTGGAGGATAAGCCGGGGGTTCTTGCGAGAATTGCGGATACACTCGGAAAGAATGACGTCAGCATTGCGCGGGTTATTCAGAAAAATAAAATTCAGGAATTGGCAGAACTGGTTGTGATTACAGATAAGGTATTGGAGCAGAATTTTGCGGACGCTCTTGTTCATATCCGAAAAATGGAGACAACCAGAGAGATTTCCACGGTAATTCGTGTTTATTAAAATTTTGTACTGTGATATCGAGTCAAACTTCAAAATAAGACGTTCATAAGCGG
>CAJMHU010000028.1 GCA_905213305.1 uncultured Anaerostipes sp. | reverse complement strand
TTTTTTGATTGTTTCTGTTTGGGTAACGGTGCGAGTTGCTTTTTTGGTCAAAAAGAAAAAATGTTTGTATTTTACGGGGTATATACTGGCGGGAGCCGGAATGCTCGGGGGAATTTGGACGGCATGCTCCGGCTTTATTCCACTGCCGTGGATGGTTGTTTTTGTCATCAGCGCAGGAGCCTGCTGGATTTTTTTTCGGATTTTTTGGGAGAACTTCCGGCAGCAGAAAGATTTTTTGTATGAGGTAGCTTTTGAGTGGAACCAGAAGACGATCAAAGTGTGTGCTTTTTTGGACACCGGAAATTTTTTATATGAACCCATTGGTCATATGCCGGTGTCAGTTTTGGAAGAAGAAGCCTTTTTAAGATATTTTGATGAACCGTTAACGGAATTGATAAAACATGGAGATGTGGGGAATATCCGGATGATTCCATATCGCAGTGTAGGGTGTGAAGAAGGCATGATGCCGGGAATTCTCGTGAAAAATATTCAGATTACAAATGGAAATCAAAAAGCAGAGGCAAAAAAAGGGATGGTCGGAATTTCAAAGGAAGCTTTGTCTTCCGGCGGAAATTATGAGCTTTTGCTTCACCCGGATCTGATCAAATGTGGGAGGTTATAAAGTGTTAAAATTAAATTTAAAGAACGGGCGGAAAACATTTTTTGCAAAAGGAAATGAAATTCATTATATCGGAGGAACCGAGATTCTGCCGGCACCGCTGGAAGCTTCGGAGGAGCAGAGAATGATTCGTATGCTTGGCACCGGGGAGGAAGCGGGAGCAAGATCAATGCTGATTGAGCGCAATCTGCGTCTGGTGGTCTACATAGCAAAAAAATTTGATAATACGGGGATTGGTGTAGAGGATTTAATTTCCATTGGAACCATTGGACTGATTAAGGCAATTAATACATTCAACCCGGCAAAGAAGATTAAACTGGCAACCTATGCTTCCAGGTGCATTGAAAATGAGATTTTAATGTATCTGCGCCGAAATAACAAGACAAGAATGGAAGTTTCGATTGATGAGCCGCTGAATGTGGATTGGGACGGAAATGAATTACTGCTGTCAGATATTCTCGGAACAGATGAAGATATTATCTATCGGGATTTGGAACATGAGGTAGACCGAAAGCTGTTAATGAAAGCGATGAAGATTCTGACCGAGCGGGAAAAAAAGATTATAGAACTGCGCTTTGGAATTAATCAGAAAGACGGAGAGGAAAAAACCCAGAAGGAAGTGGCAGATCTTCTGGGGATTTCCCAATCTTATATTTCAAGACTGGAAAAAAAGATCATCCGTCGGTTAAAAAAGGAGATGACCAGAATGGGGTGTGTATAACAGGGAGAAAAGTGCAGAATCATGTGGAAAACTTAAGAAATAATTCACTTTTTCTGAAAATGTTCTATGCTATAATAAAAATATAAGATAGGATGAAGGTCATACGCTGCGGATTTCGCTGCGGGATCTGTTACCTCTGGTATTAAGCTGTGAACATGGGGAGAACGTGAAAGGATTTTGAGATATGAAACGAAGTGAAAAGGTGGGAATGATCCTGGGGCTGGTGGTAGGTCTTTTGATGCTGCTGATCAGTGTCTTAGTATCGCTTTTGCCGGCATGTATTGTATAGGGAGCGCAAAAGAGCACAGTGAGGGAAGAGCGTGCCGGCAGCTGGCGTTCTAAGGATGGGAACCTGAGAAAAGATTTGCAGGTGGATATTTCCCAGTGAAATCTATTAAAACATAATTGAGTTTTTCGAGTACTAATATAGAGAGAGGCGGCATCTGCCGTCTTTTTCTTTTGGTGGATATTGGGGAATTTTTGACAATTTCCGGTCAAATAAAAACGTTTTGTGGGGATGTGCAGGGTGCGGAGCCGAATCGCTGCTAAAATTAGAAAAAAATACAAGACACCCCTTTTTTTTCTGTTCCATTTGTAGTAGCATAAAAAGGTCAGAGGACGTTAACAAAATACTCTGGAAAAACCAAGGAAGGAATGGGGTTCAGTCATTCTTTAGATGGAGGAAAGATGTTAGAATTAAAGAACATTTCATTTGCAGTGACAGATGAAAAGGAGAAAGAAAAGGTTATTATCAAGAATATCAGTTTGACACTGGAAGATCATAAATTTGTTGCCATTACCGGACCCAACGGGGGAGGGAAGTCAACTCTTGCCAAGATCATTGCGGGAATCGAGCGTCCGACGTCCGGGCAGATTATCTGGAATGGCAGGGATATCACAGATTTAAATATTACCGAACGTGCCAGGCTTGGCATTAGTTTTGCTTTTCAGCAGCCGGTGCGGTTTAAAGGAATTACGGTATACGATCTCATTCGGCTTGCAGTCGGGCATGAAATTACCAGGGGAGAGGCATGTGAATATCTTTCTGAGGTCGGTCTGTGCGCCAGAGATTATGTGAACCGTGAGGTGGACGGAAGTCTGTCCGGAGGGGAATTGAAGAGAATTGAGATTGCAACTATTTTGGCTCGTGGAACAAAGTTGTCTGTTTTTGATGAGCCGGAAGCAGGAATTGATCTCTGGAGTTTCCAGAATCTCATTCAGGTATTTGAGCGGATGAGGAAAGATATTCAGGGTTCTATTTTGATTATTTCTCATCAGGAAAGAATTTTAAGAATTGCAGATGAGATTATTGTCATTGCAGACGGAGAAATTATGGAGCATGAAGATGCGCAGAGTTTTCTTCCGAGACTGTTAAGCAGCGCTGATCAAACCGGATGCGGATGCTGGAAGAATGGAGGATGTTAAGATGGAAATAAAGATGGATCCGATTCAGAAACAGTTGTTGGAGGCAGTTTCAGGACTGCATGAGATTCCAGTGGGTGCATTTAATATCAGAGCCAATGGGCAGGGAATTGCGAGACACAACTCCGAACATATTGAGATTATTCCCAAGGATGACGGAACCGGAATTGATATTAGGATTCAGCCCGGAACAAAAAATGAAAGTGTCCATATTCCTGTGGTGTTAAGTCAGGCAGGGCTTACCGAGGTTGTGTATAATGATTTCTATATTGGGAAAGATGCAGATGTAACCATCATCGCCGGCTGTGGAATTCATAACAGCGGAACAGCGGACAGCAAGCATGATGGAATTCACAGATTTTTCTTAGAGGAGAATGCAAAAGTCCGCTATGTGGAAAAACACTATGGATCCGGCGATGGCAACGGAAAACGGGTGATGAATCCGGAAACGGTTGTGGAGATCGGGAAAAATGGATATATGGAAATGGATACTGCACAGATTAAAGGGGTTGATTCAACCCGGCGTTTGACCACGGCAAAATTGGAAGAAGGTGCGACGCTGACTGTAATGGAACGTTTAATGACCCATGGCGAGCAGGATGCAGTCAGTGAGTTTGAAGTTTGCTTAAACGGAGCGGATTCAGGAGTTCATATTGTATCCAGATCGGTTGCCAGAGATCATTCTTCTCAGACCTTTATTTCAAAGGTACACGGCAATGCCAAATGCAGCGGACATACGGAATGTGATGCAATTATTGTGGGAGACGCAAAGATTTCCGCAATTCCTGAAATCAGTGCGAATAATTCCGACGCATCCCTCATTCATGAGGCGGCAATCGGGAAAATTGCAGGAGAACAGCTGAGGAAGCTGATGACTTTGGGTCTGACTGAAGAAGAGGCACAAGAGCAGATTATCAATGGCTTCTTAAAATAAAATCGAAAAGGCGTTGTAGAGTTTTACGGCGTCTTTTTTCAACGAAAAAGGAGACGGCTATGAATAAAAATTATACAGTGATTCAGGAAAAAAAATTAGAAGAGTTGGATGGAACAGGTTATTTGCTCCGCCATAATCAAACCGGGGCACGGATTGTTGTAATATCTAATCAAGATGATAATAAAGTGTTTCAGATCGGATTTAAAACACCGCCGAAGGATGATACTGGAGTTCCGCACATTCTGGAGCATTCTGTATTGTGCGGCTCAAGAGAATTTCCGCTGAAGGATCCGTTTGTGGAGCTGGTAAAGGGATCTCTGAATACATTTTTGAACGCAATGACCTATCCGGACAAAACCGTATATCCGGTGGCAAGTCAAAATGACAAGGACTTTTTTAATCTGGTGCATGTTTATTTGGATGCTGTATTTTACCCAAATATCTATCAGAAACCGGAAATTTTAAAGCAGGAAGGGTGGCACTATGATTTGGAATCGGAAGATGCGCCTTTGACTTACAACGGAGTGGTATTTAATGAGATGAAAGGTGTATTTTCATCTCCGGATCAGCAGCTGGCAAGATTGATCCAAAAATCACTGCTTTCGGATACTCCGTATGGTTTTGAATCAGGGGGAGACCCACAGGCAATTCCTGATTTAACCTATGAAATGTTCCTGGATTTCCATAAGACCTATTATCACCCGTCCAACAGCTATATTTACTTTTACGGTGATATGGATATGGAAAAATACTTGGAATTTCTTCATGAACATTACTTAAAAGATTTTGAGAAAAAGACAGTGGATGCTTCCTGGAAAATGCAAAAAGCGTTCAGCCAGGTAAAACGAGTGGAAGAGGTTTATCCAATTGGGGAAAATGATTCCGAAGACAATAAAACGTATTTATCTTATAATGCGGTCATTGGAACCAGCCTTGATCCAAAATTATATTTGGGATTTCAAATTTTAAATCGTGCGTTGTTCACAGCGCCGGGAGCTCCGGTGAAAAAGGCGTTAATGGATGCAGAAATCGGAAAAGATATCCAGAGTTCTTACGATAATGGAATTGAACAACCGATCTTCTCTGTCATTGCTCAGGAAGCTCGGGACGAGAAGGAGGAAGCGTTTGTTCAGATTCTTGAGCAGAAGCTTTGCGAGATCGCAGAACAGGGAATTCCAAAACGCAGTCTGGAAGCAGCATTTAATTTTTATGAGTTTAAGTACCGGGAAGCAAATTTCGGACGCTTTCCGAAAGGATTAATGTATGGTCTTCAAATGTATGACAGTTGGCTCTACGATGATGAGAAGCCGTTTCTGCATATTACAACCAATGAGACCTTCGCTCTGCTTCGCAAAGAGATGGAGACAGGATATTTTGAAGAGTTAATAAAAAAATATCTGTTGAACCATTCTCACAAGTCCATTGTAGTTATGAAGCCAAAAAAAGGATTGCAAAAAATCAAAGATCAGGAGGAAGCAAAGAAGCTAAAGGAATATAAAGATTCACTTTCCAAAGCGGAAGTATGCCGTTTGGCAGAAGAAACGGTTCGGTTAAAAGAATTGCAGGAAGAGCCTTCCTCCAAAGAAGAGTTAGAAAAAATCCCGGTGCTTGATCTTTCAGATATTCGGAGGGATGTAAAGCCGCTGGCAAATGAAGAACAGGAGCTTTGCGGCGTCAAGGTACTGTGGCATCCGTATTTTACAAATCAAATCTGTTATTTAAAGCTGGCATTTGATATGAGCTGTGTGCCAATGAATTTGGTTCCGTATGCCTCTTTGCTGACGGAAATTTTAACCAGTGTGGATACAGAGCAGCATACGTATTTGGAGCTGGGGAACGAGATCAGTATTGAAACCGGAGGAATTGCAGCCACGATGGATGTGGTGCCTCAGGATGCTCATGATTTTCTGCCGATGTTTTTGCTGAAGATGAAGTGTTTTTATCCGAATATCAAGAGAGCCTTTGAATTATTGGAAGAGGTTGCCTTTGAAAGTCGGTTAGAAGACAAAAAACGTTTGAAGGAAATTATCGGTCAGATTTATAGCAATTTAAAGATCAGCTTGACGGAAACGGGACATAAAACAGCTTCTGCCCGTGCGATGTCATATTTTTCAGAATATGCGGCTTATCGAGAAGCGATTCAGGGAATCACCATGTTTGAAACTGTAAAATACTGGTACGATCATTTTGAGACAGAATGGGAAAAAATTGCTGAGGGGCTGAAGCGGACGGCAAAAGAAATTTTCCAGAAACAGTATTTGACTGTGAGCTATACCGGAAAAGAAAAAGAACCGCAATTTATGGAAGCGCAGCTTCAGCATTTTGTTGATCGGCTGTATCCGGAGCAGAAACAAACGGAAAAAGTACAAATCCAATGTGAGAGGAAGAATGAAGGATTTGCCACAGCAGGCGGTGTGCAGTATGCAGCCTGTGCAGGAAATTTTATGGATCAGGGGCTTGAATATACCGGAGCGCTGAAAGTACTTCAGATGATATTTTCGTATGAATATCTGTGGATTCAGTTAAGAGTGAAGGGCGGAGCCTACGGCTGTATGTGCAGCTTCGGGACGCAGGGGGACTCCATGTTTGTAACTTACCGTGACCCGAATCTTGCGGAAACATATGAAGTCTATGACAAAGCAGCGGATTATGTGGCGTCCTTTGAGGCAGACTCCCGGGATATGAAGAAATATATCATCGGAACCATTGGAAATATGGATCTTCCAATGGAAGCAGAGGATATGGGAAGCAGAAGTTTCCACGCATATTTTATGAGAAAAACGGAAGAAGATCTTCAAAAAGACCGGGACCAGGTTCTGCAATGCACGGCAGAAGATATTCGGAAACTGGAGCCTTATGTAAAAGCAGTTGTAAATGCCGGAAACCGCTGCTGTGTCGGAAATGAGGAGAAAATAAGACAAAATAAAGAATATTTTGATCAAATGAAATATGTACTGTAAGAGAAAGGAAAGAATATGACAAATGTATGCAAATCAGGGTTTGTAACGCTGATCGGACGTCCCAATGTCGGAAAATCAACTTTGATGAACCGGCTGATTGGTCAGAAAATCGCAATTACTTCCAGCAAACCGCAGACTACGAGAAACCGGATTCAAACAGTATTTACGGATGATCGGGGACAGATTATTTTTCTCGATACACCGGGAATTAACCGCGCGAAAAATAAACTTGGAGATTATATGCTTCAAGTGGCGGAAAGAACCCTAAATGAGGTGGATGTGGTTCTCTGGCTGGTTGAGCCAAGCACGTTTATCGGGGGAGGAGAGCGCTATATTATTGAACAGCTTTCCAAAATTAAAACGCCGATTCTGCTGATTATAAATAAGATTGATACGGTGTCGGAAAAAGAAATTTTTGAGGCAATTGATACTTATAAAGATGTCTGCGAATTTGCCGAGATTATTCCGGTATCTGCATTAAAGGGAAAAAATACGGAGGATGTCATTGACAGCATTTTTCAGTATCTGGATGAGGGGCCGATGTATTTTGACGAAGATACAATTACAGATCAGCCGGAAAGACAGATTTGCGCAGAATTAATCAGAGAAAAAGCTCTTCGGCTGTTAAGCCAGGAAATACCACACGGGATTGCAGTTGTCATTGATTCTATGAAAGTAAGGCGGCATGGACATATCGTAGATATTGATGCAACCATTGTCTGCGAGCGGGATTCTCACAAGGGAATTATCATTGGAAAACAAGGGGCGATGCTCAAAAAGATTGGAACCAAGGCGCGAATTGAAATGGAAAATCTTTTGGATATGAAGGTGAATTTGCAGCTGTGGGTGAAGGTGAAAAAGGATTGGAGAGACAGCGATCTTTTGTTGAAAAACTATGGATATGATAAGAAAGAAGTGTAAAAATGGGGCAGGAAATTAAGGTAACAGGTCTGGTGCTTCAGACGGGGAATCTGGGAGAATATGATCGTCGGATTGTATTGCTGACAAAAGAGCGGGGAAGAATCTCCGCCTTTGCCCGGGGAGCAAAAAAAGCGACCAGCCCGTATGCTGCCGCCTGTCAGCCGTTTACCTTCGGGCAATTTGGTCTTTATGAGGGAAAATCTTCCTTTAATCTGATGTGGGCGAATGTGGAAAACTATTTTGAATCGCTGAAACAGGATTTAGATCTGATTTATTATGCCAGCTATTTTTGTGAGGTCGCATCCTATTTAACGAGAGAAAACAGTGATGAGATCGAGATTATGAAGCTGTTATATCAGAGTCTTCGGGCATTGGAAAGGAGAACAATTGCCAAAGAACTGATTCGTCATATTTTTGAAATAAAAATTCTGGCGTTATATGGACTGGGAATGGAAGTTTTTCAGTGTGTAAAATGCGGCAGGAAAGAACCGCTGAAGGGGTTTGACGCCGTAGAAGGCGGTGTGCTGTGCGAGGACTGTGCTGCAGGAAGCAAAAAAGTCAGCCCCGCGGCACTTTATACTTTGCAGTTTATATTGTGCAGTACCATTGAGAAGCTTTACACTTTTCGGGTAACCGATCAGGTTTTCTGGGAATTAAAAAAAATTGCGGGACAGTACATGAAGATTCACCTGAATCATGAATTTAAATCATTGATCTTTTTATAAAAATGTTCCGGAGGATATGCACGAGGTATCTCGGAAAACTTTGGTCGGCAGCACATATCAGAACGGAAACCGATTATTAAGATAAAAAACGTTAAAGTTTTGCGTATATAGGAGCAAGCAAAAACTTTAACGTTTTTTCATAGTACGAATTAAAATTTCTGTATCTGTATTATTTGCACAGAATGCGGAGTACTTTTACAAACTTTTCTTTGTCGTCGGTCGAGAATTTCTCGAGAAGACGAAGAATTTCCTTGTTTAATACATTATCTTTTTCGCCGTTTTCATCGGATTCCGGGCGAAGCAAATAGTCAATAGATACATTCAGAAGTTTTGCATAGTAAGACAGAACGCGAAGGTTCATCTTAACACGATCATTTTCGATGTTGCTGATGAACGCTACGGTAACATCGAGAGCATCTGCAATCTGCTCTTGGGTGTAGCCTGCCTGTTTACGTAGTGTCTTCATTCGTTTACCAACATTGGTATAATCAATTTGATACATGGTGTAAATTCCCTTTCTTCATATCTCCTATATAATAACATAAACTATTATAATATAAAAAAAACAAAAAAGTAATATTTATTTAATATATTTAGTATACTGAAACGAGAGACAAGGTTATTGCGGTGGAAGGCTGCAAATAAATCTTGAAAAAATATCGGTTACAAGATACAATGATAGAATATAACAAATTTAAACGAGGTATGGGTCATTATGGAATTAACAATGGAAAAAATCGTCAATTTGGCAAAGGTACGCGGATTTGTATACAGTGGTTCCGAGATTTACGGAGGTCTTGCCAATACATGGGATTATGGAAACTTGGGCGTCGAGCTAAAAAACAATGTAAAAAAAGCATGGTGGAAAAAGTTTATTCAGGAGAGTCCGTACAACGTGGGAGTGGACTGTGCGATTCTGATGAATCCTCAAACATGGGTGGCATCCGGACACTTGGGAAGTTTTTCCGATCCTTTGATGGATTGTAAAGACTGTCATGAACGTTTTCGGGCGGACAAACTGATTGAAGATTATATGCAGGAACATGGAATGGAACTGGAAGGTTCTGTGGATGCATGGTCTAAGGAGGAGATGGAAAGTTTTATCAAAGAACATGAGGTTTCCTGTCCTTCCTGCGGGAAAAAGAATTTTACAGAGATTCGTGAATTTAATCTGATGTTTAAAACGTTTCAGGGAGTGACAGAAGATGCCAAGAGTACGGTTTATCTGCGTCCGGAGACGGCACAGGGGATTTTTGTAAATTTTAAAAATGTACAGAGAACTTCCAGAAAAAAAATTCCGTTCGGAATCGGTCAGGTTGGAAAATCATTCCGTAATGAAATCACGCCGGGAAACTTTACCTTCCGGACCCGTGAGTTTGAACAGATGGAACTGGAATTCTTCTGTGAGCCGGATACAGACTTGGAATGGTTTGAGTACTGGAAAAATTACTGCATTGATTGGCTGAAAACGCTGGGAATCAAAGACGATGAAATGAGAGTCAGAGATCATGAGAAAGAAGAGCTGTCTCATTATTCAAAGGCGACTTCGGATATTGAATTCTTATTCCCGTTTGGCTGGGGTGAGCTGTGGGGAATTGCAGACCGCACAGATTATGATTTGACTCAGCATCAGAATACTTCCGGAGAAGATCTGACATATTTTGACGATGTAAAAAAAGAGCGTTATATTCCATATGTTATCGAGCCGTCTTTGGGAGCGGATCGTGTAACTTTGGCATTTTTGTGTGCTGCCTATGACGAAGAAGAGCTGGAAGGCGGAGATACAAGAACGGTTCTCCATTTCCACCCGGCTCTGGCGCCGGTGAAGATCGGAATTCTTCCGTTGTCTAAGAAATTAAGCGACGGCGCCATGAAGGTTTATGAAGAATTATCCAAGCAGTATTACTGTGAGTTTGACGAGAGAGGAAATATTGGAAAACGTTACCGCCGTCAGGATGAGATCGGCACACCATATTGTGTTACCTTTGACTTTGATTCTTTGGAAGATAATGCAGTGACGGTCCGTGATCGGGATACTATGGAGCAGGAGCGTGTAAAAATTGAAGATTTGAAGGCATATTTTGAGGAAAAATTTGCATACTAACAAGATGAAACGCCGATTGCTTGTTTCGTTGATTCCCGTAGTATTTGCCAGGGGATGAAGTACGCTTGGATTTTGTCTCATGATTCGTGTAATATGAAAAGAATCCGGGGAATCATCTCCGGATTTTGGTTCTAATATGGGAAAGTTCATTTTTGGTTAAATGGAGGAAGAAGATGGGGAAAAAATATGATTATTCGTACACGCAGGACCGGGAATTATCATGGCTGAAATTCAATGAGCGGGTGCTCGGGGAAGCGGGGAAAAAAAGTGTTCCGATTTTTGAAAGATTAAGGTTTCTTGAAATCTTTACGAATAATCTGGATGAATTTTTCATGGTTCGTGTGGGAAGCATTCACGAGATGAGTGTCATTCATGACGATCATCGGGATATTCGTTCAAATTTAACGCCGGAGGAACAGCTGGAGAAGATTACAGAAGCTGTGTGTCCTCTCTATGAACTCAGAGATCGGATTTTTCGGGATGTGTCCAAAGAGCTGGAACAACAGGGAGTAAAGAGAGTTTCTGTGAAGAAACTTCCCAAAGAAGATAAAAAATATTTAAAAAATTATTTTCAGGCAATGATTCGTCCCGTTTTGTCTCCGATTGTGGTTGGAAAACAGCATCCTTTTCCTCATATTCCGAATAAAATTCTGCAAATCGGTTTGATGCTTCGCAAAAAAGAGAAAAAGTCCTTTGGGATACTGCCGGTTCCGAAAGATTTGGAACGTATGATTTTCCTGTCGGGAGAGAAAATGAGGTATGTACTTTTAGAAGATCTGCTGCTGGAATACTGCGATGAAATGTTTGAAAATTATTCGGTGGAAGAAAAATGTATCTTATGTGTGACGAGAAGTGCGGATATTAATCCCGATGATGAAATTTATGAATCTACAGATGACTATCGGACGCACATGAAAAAGATTATAAAGATGCGGGGAAGGCTGTCTCCGATTCGTCTGGAATTGCAGGGAACACAAAACCGGCAGATAAGAGAGTATTTATCTGAACGTCTGGATCTGTCCGGGCAGGAGATTTTCAGCAGCGAAGCTCCGCTAGATTTAAAATATGTCTATCCGCTGATTGAGCGGATGCCCGGAGAGCAGAAAAAGATCGGATGCTACCGCGTTTTTACACCGGCATTAAATCGGGATTTTATACCCGGGGTCAGTGTCACAAAGCAAATTCTTCAGGGAGACAAACTGCTGTCCTTTCCTTTTGATACGATGGACACCTTTCTCGAACTGCTCAGGGAGAGCGCCCGAGACAGAGAAACAATATCCATTAAAATCACTATTTATCGTCTGGCAAAGCAGGCAAAGATTGTGAAATATCTCTGCGAAGCCGCAGAGAATGGAAAAGAAGTTCTGGTACTGATGGAGCTGAGGGCAAGATTTGATGAGGAAAATAATATTAATTACTCGGAGATTCTTGAGGAAGCAGGGTGTAAGATCATGTACGGAATGGAGGATTATAAGGTTCATTCCAAGGTGTGCTTAATTACCAAGAAGAACAGTAAAGGAATTTACTATATTACACAAATCGGCACAGGCAATTATAATGAGAGTACGTCTAAGATTTATACCGATTTAAGTATGATCACGGCATCCAAAGAAATTGGGCGGGATGCGGCAAAGTTTTTTCACAATATGTCCATTTTCAATCTGGATGGGAGCTATGAACATCTTTGGGTTGCCCCGACCAGTTTGCAAAACAATATTCTTCACCGCATTGAGCGAGAGAAGATGAAAGCAGAGAGTTTTCAGCCTTCCGGAATTTTTATGAAAATGAATTCTTTAACAGACCGTAAGGTGATTGATGCACTGTGCGAAGCCTCCTGCGCGGGAGTTCCGATTTTTCTGCTGATTCGTGGAATATGCTGCCTCAAACCGGGAGTGGCAGGGAAAACGGAAAATATCCGTGTGGAAAGTATCGTTGGGAGATTTTTGGAGCATTCACGGATTTATTGTTTCGGTGTCGGAGATGAGATGGAGATTTATATTTCTTCCGCGGATATGATGACGCGCAATACGAGACGAAGGGTGGAGGTTGCATGTCCGGTGCGTGACCCGGCATTGAAAAACAGAATGAAAGCTATGATCGGTATTTTGAAGAAGGATAATGTACAGGGGGTTTGGTTAAAATCCAACGGAGAATATATCTCAAAGAAACGAAACGGCGCAGAGAAAATCAACTCTCAAATCTATCTGTTAAATGAGTCCAGAAAAAATCAGAAAAAGTCCATACCGCGGAAAAAGAATTTATTTACTTATGTGAAATCTTTATTTACAGATGGGAAGAAAAGCAGAAAGAAGAAATAGAAGATGAAAAAGGAGAAGAAGATGAGCAAAATCAGATTTAATAAAAAGTTCTTAATGGCGGCAGGCGCCTGTCTGACCATTGCAGGGGTAGTGGGAGGTTTTGTCATAAAACACCGCGTCAATACCAAGGCATCCGATGAGAGTTTTGAAATTCATGGAATGAATGTGAGTATCAAAGAGTGCGAGGGGAAGTCACAGGAAATTATGGAAGAGGATATCGATGAGACCATTTCCGAGGAAGTGATGGCTCTGGAAGAAAAGGGTCAAACCTATGAATTTGGCGACAGCATTGAGACAGATCATGTTTCCTTTGTGCCGATGGTGAAAGAAATTGATGATGAAGTAGCATACAATGCCTTCGGGGGCATCACGTCAAGGAGCGGAAAAAACTATGTGATTATTGTAAAATCAGAAAAAGAGTTGACCAGAGAGAAACTGAGTGAGGTGGCAGATGCCGTGAAAGATCAGGTGAATTAGAACAGGAGACGCACGTATGATTTTAATAAAACAGGCAAGAGTGATGGATCCGGAAACGGGATTTGATCAGATAACGGATCTGGTACTCAAAGAAGATAAGATTGTAAAAATTGGTGAAACCGAGGATGATGGAACCTTTGACGCGGTATTGGACGCCGAAGGACTGGTTGCGGCTCCGGGTCTGATTGATGTTCATGTTCATTTTCGGGATCCGGGGTTTACTTACAAAGAAGATTTAAACAGCGGAGCAGCTGCAGCCGCAGCCGGAGGATTCACGACGGTAGTCTGTATGGCGAATACGAAACCGGTGGTAGATTCTGTGGAAATCTATCAGGAAATTGCCAGAAGATGTGAGACACTTCCCATCAGGGTCTGGCAGGCAGCCGCTGTGTCCAGGGGATTTTTGGGGCAGGAGCTGACAGATATGGATGCCCTCTATAAAGCGGGGGTGCGTGGATTTACCGATGACGGTCTTCCGCTGATGGATCAGGCGCTGGTGAAAAAAGCCATGGAAAAGGTTCGTCAACTGGGGGTTCCCATCAGTCTTCATGAAGAAGATCCCGCTTACATCAAACAGCCCGGAGTCAACCAGGGAAAGGTGGCGAAGCAGTTAAACTACGGGGGAGCTTCTTACATGGCAGAAGCCGTGATGGTAAAAAGGGATTGTCGGCTGGCTCTGGAGACAGGAGCATGTGTGGATATTCAGCATATCAGCTCAGCTCAGGCGGTAGAATATGTGAAAGAAGCGAAGGAACAGGGAGCAAAGGTGACAGCGGAGGCTTCACCGCATCATTTTACTTTGACAGAGGAGGCAGTGCTGAAATACGGAACATTGGCGAGGATGAATCCGCCGCTGCGTACAGAGCAGGATCGCCAGAGAATTATCAAAGGACTTCAGGAGGGAACCATTGAGATCATTGCAACGGACCATGCGCCTCATTCCAAAGAAGAAAAAGAAAGAAGTCTTTCAGACGCTCCAAGTGGAATTACCGGACTTGAGACTGCTCTTGGTCTTGGAATTACAGAGCTGGTGGAGAAACAGTACCTGACGTTGATGGAGCTTCTGGAGAAAATGACCATAAATCCGGCAAGGCTTTACGGTATGGAGCAGGGAAGGCTTCAGAAAGGTAAACCGGCGGATCTAGTACTATTTGATCCGGCAAAAGAATGGATTGTAAAAGAATATAAGTCCAAGGCATCCAATTCGCCGTTTACCGGGTGGAAATTAAAAGGAAAAATAAAGTATACCATCTGCAATGGAGAGATTGTATACAGATCATAAAAATTTCATAGGTTCTTTGTGCATCAGGAGGAAGGAGTCCCCGGGAATCGATCAGTGCTTGTCGGTTCTCAGGGACTCTTTTTTTACAAAACTCATCAAAAAGACTTTACATTTAACACAAACTTTACAGAAAGCTTCTTTTGAATTTTACATAACGTCGGTAAGATTAGATTTGTAAGTGATACGCATAAAAAGGAGAGAACATTATGAGAAAGAAAATTTTAACTTTAGCAGTTGCAGCAGTTGCGGCCTCCAGCCTTATGACAGGATGTGGAAATGGAAACAGCAAGGAAGCAAATGATAAAATTACAGCAGTTTCAAGGGAAGACGGTTCCGGAACAAGAGGAGCGTTTATCGAATTGTTCGGAATTGAAGAAAAGGATGCAGACGGTAATAAAGTAGATAAGACAACGTCCTCTGTACAGATTACCAATTCAACTTCTGTTATGATGACAACGGTGGCAGAGAACAAGGCGGCAATTGGTTACATATCTTTAGGTTCTTTAAATGATACAGTGAAGGCAGTAAAAATTGACGGAGCCGAGCCGAGTGTTGAGACTGTAAAGGATGGATCTTACAAGATCGTACGTCCATTTAACATTGTAACAAAGGATAAATTAAGCGAGCAGGCGCAGGATTTTGAAAACTTTATTATGAGCGCCGAAGGACAGAAAATTGTAGAAGATAACGGATATATCAAGGTTGATGAAAAAGCGGCGGCATTTAAATCCAACGGCGCCAAAGGAAAAGTTGTAGTGGGCGGATCTTCTTCTGTAACGCCGGTTATGGAAAAATTAAAAGAAGCTTATACAAAGCTGAACAAAGATGTGACAATTGAAGTTCAGCAGAGCGATTCTACCACAGGTGTTACAAATGCCATCGAAGGTACCTGCGATATTGGTATGGCTTCCCGTGAGCTGGCAGACAGCGAGACAAAGAAAGGTGTGAAAGCCACAGTTATCGCACAGGACGGTATTGCGGTGATTGTAAATAAAGACAGTGATGTGGATGAACTGACAAGTGATCAGGTAAAAGCAATCTATACAGGAGAAACCACAAAATGGTCTGATGTAAAATAACAGATCGCAGGATATGAGTAAAATAAGAGGAATTGTAACGATGAAGAAATCTTTTGAAAAAGTAATGGACGCTGTGTTCTTGATTTCAGCATGTGCTTCCATTCTGGCAGTTATACTGATCTGTGCCTTCTTATTCGTAAACGGAATTCCTACCATCGGGGAAATCGGACCGCTGAAATTTATTGCCGGTCAGACTTGGATGCCAAAGAGCGGAATCTTTGGCATTTTCCCGATGATTATAGGAAGTCTTTATGTGACGGCGGGAGCCATTGTTGTAGGTGTGCCCATCGGAATTCTGGCGGCAATTTACATGGCAAGATTTTGCAATGATAAAATTTATAAAGTATTAAAACCGGCTGTAGAGCTTTTGGCAGGAATTCCATCTGTTGTCTACGGGTTTTTTGGAATGGTTGTTCTCGTTCCGATGTTTCGTGATATGTTTGGGAATGGAAACAGTGTGTTTACCGCATCAATCTTGCTTGGGATCATGATTCTCCCGACGATCATCGGAGTGTCAGAAAGCGCTATCCGCGCAGTACCGGACAGTTATTATGAAGGATCCCTGGGACTGGGAGCCAGTCATGAGCGGAGTGTTTTTTTTGCGGTGCTTCCTGCAGCAAAATCAGGAATTTTAGCAGGCGTAGTTCTGGGAATCGGCCGTGCCATCGGAGAAACCATGGCAGTGGTTATGGTTGCGGGAAATCAGGCAATTGTACCGGACAGTCTGTTTTCAGGAGTCCGCACCTTAACCTCAAATATCGTATTGGAGATGGGCTATGCCACGGATCTTCACAGAGAGGCATTGATTGCGACTGCTGTTGTATTGTTCGTATTTATTCTGTTAATCAATCTTTCTTTTGCAGCATTAAAGCATAAGGAGGGCCAATAAATGGAAGCGGTGAAAAAAATGGAAATAACAGAAACAATTCAGGGAATCAATCAGGTTACCTGGAAACAAAGGATGAAGTCCTACAAAAGAACACCGTTGTCTTTTGTTTTATGGCTGCTTGTAAATCTGGCAATGCTGGTAACCGTAGCGGTTCTGTTTTTTTTGATTGGACATATTTTAATCAACGGCATCCCGTATTTAAATAAAGATCTTTTTGACTTTACTTATACAACAGAAAATGTATCTATGTTCCCGGCAATTGTCAATACATTGATGATGACGGTTCTGGCTTTGATTTTTGCTGTTCCTCTTGGTATTTTTGCGGCGATTTATTTGGTAGAATACGCAAAGCGCGGAAATAGGCTGGTGGAGATTGTTCGAGTGACGGCGGAAACCCTGTCGGGAATTCCATCCATTGTGTATGGATTGTTCGGAATGCTGTTTTTTGTCAATACCTTAAAGCTTGGATTGTCGATTCTTTCCGGCGCAGGAACTCTGGCGATTATGATTCTTCCTCTGATTATGCGTACCAGCGAGGAGGCCTTAAAATCTGTTCCGGATTCTTTTCGGGAGGGAAGCTTTGGATTGGGCGCCGGAAAATTAAGAACAGTTTTTCGGATCGTTCTGCCGTCTGCAGTACCGGGAATTTTATCCGGTGTGATCCTTGGAATCGGACGTATTGTCGGAGAAACGGCGGCGTTGATGTATACAGCAGGAACTGTTGCTGAGATTCCGGCCAATATCCTGGGATCCGGACGTACTTTAGCGCTTCATATGTATGTGCTCTCCTGTGAGGGACTGCATATTAATCAGGCATACGCCACCGCTGTGGTACTTTTGATTACAGTACTTCTGATCAATGCGATTTCATCGTTTATCGCAAAACGAATTACGAAAGGGTAAAGAAACATGCAGACCAAAATTAAAGTTGAAAATTTAGATTTATATTATGGAAAGTTCAAGGCATTAAAAGATATTAATCTCGATCTACCTACAAACCAGATCACCGCGTTTATCGGACCTTCCGGATGCGGAAAGTCTACACTTTTAAAATCATTAAACCGAATGAATGATCTGGTGGAAGGATGCAAAATTACCGGAAAAGTGACTTTGGATGGAGAAGATATTTACGGAGATATGGATGTAAATGTCTTAAGAAAACGAGTTGGAATGGTATTTCAGAAACCTAACCCGTTTCCGATGAGCGTTTATGATAATGTTGCCTATGGACCGAGAACCCATGGGATTCACAATAAAGCGCAGTTGGATGAGATTGTGGAAAAATCCCTGAGAAATGCAGCAATCTGGGATGAGCTTAAGGATCGTTTGAAAAAGAGCGCTCTTGGTCTGTCCGGAGGACAGCAGCAGCGTCTTTGCATTGCCCGGGCGCTGGCTGTGGAACCGGAAGTTTTACTGATGGATGAGCCAACTTCTGCATTAGATCCAATTTCTACTTCCAAAATTGAAGATCTTGCGTTAGAATTAAAATCAAAGTATACGATTATCATGGTGACCCACAATATGCAGCAGGCAGTTCGTATTTCCGATCATACGGCGTTTTTCCTTTTGGGAGAGATGGTAGAATTCGGAAAATCAGATGAGCTGTTCTCTATGCCGCAGGATAAGAGAACCGAAGATTATATTACAGGAAGGTTTGGGTGATCGTTATGAGAAATCGTTTTGACAGACAGCTCCTGCGTCTGAATCAGGAAATGATTGAGATGTGTTCGCTTTGCGAGGAGATGATTACCGCCGCAGCTAAAATTGTGGCGACAAGAGACAAAGAACTGATGCAGGACCTGAAAAGTATGGAAGAGGAGATCAATCAGAAGGAACGGGATATTGAACGTATCTGTATGAAACTTCTGATGCAGCAGCAGCCGGTGGCAACAGATCTTCGTGTGATTTCCGCAGCGCTGAAGATGGTATCTGATATGGAACGTATCGGAGATCAGGCATGTGATATTTCCGGGATTATCCGCAAGGATTCGGCAGTTCTGGATTTAAGGGAACACACACATCTGGATAAGATGGCGAAAGCGACCATTGATATGGTCAGCCGAAGTGTAAAATCCTTTGTAAAACAGAATCTTCAGATTGCCCGTGAGGTTATAGAACAGGATGATTTGGTAGACGAATTGTTCAGTCAGGTAAAGAAAGAGGCAATTTCTTTAATTCATGAAGATCCTGAAAAAGGAGAGGAGTACGTTGCAATCGTTATGATCGCAAAGTATTTTGAGAGAATCGGCGATCATGCCGGAAACATCGCTGAGTGGGTCGAATTTTCAATTACAGGGGAATATAAAGGAGGAAGCTTGTGATTTTTGTTGTGGAAGACGATCCGAATATCAGAGAACTGGTGACTTATACTTTACAGAGCACCGGGTTTGAAGCTCATGGTTTTGAGAACGGAACAGAATTTTTAAAAACTATGAAAGAGGGAGTGATGCCGGAGTTGGTTTTGCTGGACATTATGCTTCCGGGGGAAGACGGCATATCAATTTTGGGAAAACTCCGGGGAAAGTCAGCAACAAAAGATTTGCCGATCATTATGATGACAGCAAAAGGAACGGAATATGATAAGGTGTTGGGATTAGACAGCGGCGCCGATGACTATATTACGAAACCTTTTGGAATGATGGAGCTTGTATCCAGAGTAAAAGCGGTTCTGCGGCGGTCCAGGCGTGGAGACCAAAAAGATGAAATTATAGTGGGAAATTTAAAGATTTATCCTCAGAAGCATAAAGTAAAAGCGGCAGGGCAGAAGGTAGAACTGACCAATAAAGAATTTAAGCTGCTTTGCCTTTTGGTTGAGAGTAAAGGAAATGTCCTGAATCGAGATCAGCTGCTGACCAATATCTGGGGATATGATTTTGACGGAGAGACAAGAACGGTGGATGTTCATATTCGATCTCTCCGGCAAAAATTAGGAGAATGTGGACATTTAATTGAGACAGTCCGCGGAATAGGATATCGTATCGGAGGCAATGAGTAATGAAGCGGAAAATTTTCAGCAACATGGTGTACATTGCCTTAGTTGCCGTCCTGATAACGACCACCCTTCTGGGAATGCTGACTTATTACCGATACATGCATCAAATAAAAAGTGGAATACGGGATGAAGCGGCTTATATGGCGACATCGCTGAATCTCCACGATAAACAGGATCTGGATGCTTACAAGGGGATTACAATCAGCAGAATTACATGGATTGATTCAAATGGGGTTGTGATCTATGACAGCGCCGGAAAAGAAGAAAGCATGTCCAATCATAAAAATCGAAAAGAAGTAAGAGAGGCTGTTTTAAAGGGGGTGGGAGAAGATACCAGAATTTCCAAAACTTTAAAAACACAGACCTACTATTATGCAATCAGACTGCAGGATGGAACCATTCTTCGGATGAGCAGGGGAACTCAGACGATTTTGAAGCAGATGGAAGATATTATCCCCGTTTTTTTTCTGATGATGGGAATTGTTCTCATACTTGCAGTGATTCTTTCTAAAATTATTACCGAACGTATTGTAGAGCCAATCAATCAAATTGATTTGGTGCATCCAAAAAAGAACAGAACCTATAGTGAGTTGACGCCTTTGCTTGATAAGATAGAAAAACAAAATATTGATATTGAACATCAGATTGAGGAAATTAAAGAGGCAGAAAATATGAGGAAAGAATTTTCTGCCAATGTATCCCACGAATTAAAGACACCATTGACAACGATTTCGGGATATGCAGAATTGATGAAAGATGGATTGGTAAAACCGGAAGATATGGGACGGTTCTCTGCAACTATCTACGAGGAAGCGAAACGCTTAATTTCCATGATTGAGGGAATTATTAAGTTATCGCGATTAGATGAAAATCGGGTAGAGCTTGAGTGGGAAGAGGTCGATCTTTACGATCTTGCATTTCGTGTCAAAAATGATCTGAAACGAAGAATGGAAGAGGAGAATGTTTCCATTCATATTCGTGGAATTCATACAAAAATACAGGGGGTTTCCCAGATTCTTTATGAAATGTTCTTTAATTTGTGTGAAAATGCAATAAAATATAATCATCCGGGGGGACAGGTTGTATTTACCGTGGCATCCATGAATGAGTATCCGACCGTTATTGTGGAGGATACAGGAATCGGAATACCAAAAGAGGATCTTGATCGGATCTTTGAGCGGTTTTATCGGGTGGATAAGAGCCATTCCAATCAAAAGGAAGGGTCGGGATTGGGGCTGTCCATTGTAAAGCACGGAGCAAAATTTCATAAAGCATTGATGGAAGTAGAAAGTGAAATGGGAGAGGGAACCAAAATTACGGTGATTTTTCCTAAAAATTAAGAGTAAAAAACAAGAGTC
>CAJMHU010000027.1 GCA_905213305.1 uncultured Anaerostipes sp. | reverse complement strand
AGAAATTGAATTTCTGCCGACTCTTGTTTTTACTTTTATTGAAACAATGGTTTGTCGTAAGTCATGGATACACCGGATGCATAGACAGAGCGAAACTGACTGTACATAATGGACGCAATTTTATGAGCGTAAGCCGGATCGGTTGCATACTCATGCCACAGGTTGGCGGTATTTGGATGATACCGGAATTTATACAATGTATTTTGCTTATGGGTTCCACTATGTATGTATTCCTGACTGACATATTTTGCAGCGCCGGAAATTGCTTTGTCAACGCTTGTCCATCCCTGATAGTACGCGTAACTGAATCCGCACAGCTGCGGATCGCTGTCATATGCCTTGATTCCGTAAAGATTGTACAGCTTCCGCTTGGAAATCGTTTTGGTTATATATTTCCCTTTTACTTTTTGGAACCCTGTAACATTGCCGTTTTTATCTTTTATGACAGAAGCGCCGGAGACGATTTTTGTGACATATTTTCCTTGAGATAATTCGCTGGTGCCGTAGCCGGTTTCAAGAATGGTCTGGCACAGAAAATAAACCGGATCAATGTCATAGGTTTTTGCAGCGGAGATCAAAACATTTGCCTTGTTTTTCAGAACACTTCCGGATTTGAGCTTACTGTTTAACAGAGAACTGTAAGCGGAAGTATTGACGCTGCGGTAGGTGTCTAAGCGAAGAAACTGATAATTGTGGGTCTGATCCGTTGATGGATCAATATATTTTTTGTAAGTTGATGTGCTGATTGATTTTCCGCCATAGGTCGGGTGCTGTTTTTTTTCAGCGCTGATATAACTGGATAAGGTTTTATTATATTTGGTATAAGTCGTTGAGCCGCTGGCAGAAGCAGACGGTTTTGATGCAGACGGCTGGGATACCGGTTTATTGATATAGATTCTCTTTGCAGAGGAACTGTAGGTATAGCGGAGTCCCAGATTTGTAATCAGTGCTTTTGCCGGAAGCAAAATGACGGTTTTGTTTGTTTTATAGTATTTGACTTTGGTTGGCGCAATGGAAAAGGTTTTCTTTTTTCCATTTAAATAGTAGGTCCGCTTGCCAACGTAGGCTGTGAGTGTCTTGGAACCGTTCTTTAATACGAGTTTTCCTGTTTTCTTAGAATAGGAACGTTTTACTTTCGGCCCCTGTTTGACCAGATAATCGTAATATGGAATCATGTTGATGGAAGTACTGCCTTTTTTCATCTGAATTCCGGCATACTTGAGTGAAAGACTTTTGGTTCCGTAGCTGAATTTTAATTGTTTTCCTGTATAGTATCTTGTTTTGCCGCTGTAGCGAATTTTAAGGCTGGCGGCTTCTGCCAGACCGGATGGAAGGATCCCTCCGATACAGCCCACCGTTAATGCAGCGGCAAGAATTTTCTTATAACGCATAGTAAAATACTCCTCCTTTATCTTGTTTAAGATTACCATACATTTTATAGAGATTCAATAAATATGTAATAAAAATGTAATAATTTACTGGGGAATCTTGAAATTTCTGGGTTTGGGTTTGACAAGGAATGAAAACTTTGCTATTATAAAAAAAAAGCACTTTAGTATGGTAGTGTGCTGAAAGAATAGAGATGGAGGAAGAAAAAGAATGAAGAGAATAATTACTGTTTTATTAACGATCGCACTGGCGGCTTCTATGCTGGCAGGATGCGGCAAAGAGGAAAAGAGCAAGAAAGACAACTCTCTGAAGGACGTACAGGAAAAGAAAGAGCTGGTATTGGGACTGGATGCATCTTTCCCTCCAATGGGATTTACAGATAAAAAGCAAAACATTATCGGATTTGACATTGATTTGGCGAAGGAAGTTGCCAAGAGAATGGATATCAAGTTAAAGCTGCAGCCGATCAACTGGGACTCAAAGGAGCAGGAATTGGATACAGGAAATATTGACTGTATTTGGAATGGTCTGACCTACAGCAAAGACAGAGAAAAAAATATGCTGTGTTCAGAATCTTATATGGATAATCATCAGGTTCTGGTTCTTCCGGCAAATAGCAAGATTAAATCTCTGGCAGATATTAAGAAGCAGTCTGTGGGAGTACAAAAAGGATCTACGGCAGCAGACGCTGTTGATAAAACAGAAGAGTTAAAAGATGCGGATATTCGTCTCATGGCAGATAATGTGCAGATTTTAAATGACTTGGGCAACGGGCTTCAGGCAGCGGTAATGGATGAGGTTGTGGCGAAGTATTACACAAGCAAAGACAAAGGCAAATATAAGGTACTGGATGCAAGTCTTGCCACTGAAAAATATGTGATTGGATTTAGAAAAGATGACAAAGCGCTCTGCAAGGAGGTGGAGAAGCAGCTAAAGGCAATGGCAGAGGACGGCACACTAAAGAAAATCAGTACCAAATGGTTTGATGAAGACATTACAACCATTCGATAAGAACAATACAGAAGGGGCTTTTGTTCACAAAGCCCCTTTTTATTTCATTTAGTATAGGAGTAAGATGAATTATGGATGGAATACAAAGTTTTTCGGAAATTGTAAAGCTTTTAATCGAACACGGATTGAAGGAGACGTTGACCCTGTTCTTTCTGACCTTGATTTTGGGATTAATCTTAGGTCTGGTGCTTGCAAAGGGGCGTATGACCAGATTTTGGGTGATTCAGATACCGGTGCGTTTTTTCCTTTTAATCATGAGAGGAACCCCATTGATTCTTCAGCTGTATGGGTTCTATTTTGGTCTCTACTATGTGGCAGGGTTAAGTCTGGATCGTATGACGGCAGCTGTCATTAGTTTTTCCTTAAACTATGCGGCATATTTTGCTGAGATTTACCGAAGCGGAATACAGGCAATTCCCAAGGGGCAGTATGAGGCCGCCAAGGTACTTGGGTTTGGAAAGGCACAGACTTTCTTTAAAATTGTTCTGCCGCAGGTTGTGAAAATTATTACGCCGTCTCTTGGAAGCGAGTGTATGACGTTAGTGAAAGATACCTCTTTGGCACACGTCATCGGTGTTATGGAGATTTATGTAGTAGCAACCAACCAGATGGCAAGAAGCCGGGGAATGATTTATCTTGTAGTAGCAGGTATTTTCTATTTGGTTATGAATACGATTGTTTCCAAAATATTTGATGTTATCGAAAAGAAGATGAATTACTATCGTTAAGGAGGAAGAGAAATGAGTATTTTATCAGTGACAAACCTGCAAAAAAAGTTTGGGGAGCTGACCGTCCTAAAGGATATTTCTTTTCAGATCAATGACGGAGAGATCATCTCGATTATCGGCTCTTCTGGATCCGGAAAATCCACCCTGCTGCGGTGTATGAATCAATTGGAAAAGATAACCTCCGGAAAGATAGAAATCAATGGGAAGGTTTTGGTGGAGACAAAAAACGAAACTCCGGTCTATGCCGGAGGAGAGGTTCAAAAACAAATTTTAATGGAAACAGGATTTGTATTTCAGAATTTTAATTTGTTTCCTCATTACAGTGTGTTAAGGAATGTCATGGAGGCTCCGGTCTGCGTTGCGGGAATTCCCAGAGAAGAAGCAAAGACAAAGGCATTGGAATTGCTGAAAAAACTTGGTCTTGAATCCAAAGCCGACGCATATCCCTGTGAACTGTCGGGAGGGCAGTCGCAGAGAGTTTCCATTGCCAGAGCATTGGCGTTGGAACCGAAGATTCTGTTTTTTGATGAGCCCACATCTGCTCTGGATCCGGAACTAACCGGGGAAGTTTTAAAGGTTATAAAATCATTGACCGATCTCCATATGACAATGGTCATTGTAACCCATGAGATGGCTTTTGCAAAGGAAATCTCAGATCGAATTATTTTTATGGATCAGGGAGTGATTGTTGAGGACGCAGCTCCGGAAGAGGTATTCCACTCAGCGAATGAGAGAACCAGGGAGTTCCTTGGGAAATATCATGATGTGAATTGACAGAGAAGCGAAATGCTGGAAGGGAGTAACAATGGTAAAAGACATGCCGAATAAGTTTTCAGAGGTAACCCCTGAAATCAAAGAGTTAGCGAAAAAGTGTGATAAAAAAATATCAGAGGAATTATTTACAAAGTATGATGTAAAACGTGGACTGCGCAAAAAAAACGGGGAGGGAGTTCTTGCCGGACTTACCGATATTTCCATGATTCAGTCGTATACAATGGTGGATCGTGAGATTGTTCCATGTGAGGGAAAGCTGTATTACCGCGGGATTGACATTGAAGATATTGTAAAAGGATTTATTTCCGAAGATCGTTTTGGATTTGAGGAAACTGCATACCTGCTTTTGTTTGGAAATCTTCCGACACAAAAAGAGCTGGAACAGTTTAAAGGAATGTTAAGTGAATATCGTCAGCTTCCGACAAACTTTGTGCGGGATATTATTATGAAAGCGCCAAGCCGTGATATGATGAATACGTTATCCAGAAGCGTTCTGACGTTGTTTTCCTATGATGATTATGCAAGTGATATTTCTCTGCCCAATGTACTGCGTCAGTCCATTCAGTTGATTGCACTGTTTCCGGTTTTAGCGGTCTATGGGTATCAGGCCTATGCTCATTATGAATGCGGAGAAAGTCTGTTTATCCATTTGCCGCAGGAAAACCTGTCTGCGGCGGAGAATATCTTGTATCTTTTGCGCCCGGACAGCAAGTATAGTAAACTGGAAGCTCAGCTGTTAGATATGGCATTGGTTTTGCACGCGGAACACGGAGGAGGAAATAACTCAACCTTTACAACGCATGTTGTATCGTCTTCCGGAACCGATACATATTCTGCGGTTGCAGCGGCGCTTTGTTCCTTGAAAGGACCGAAACATGGAGGAGCGAATATAAAGGTTGTTCAGATGTTTGATGATTTAAAACAGCAGGTGACGGATTGGAAGGACGAAGATCAGATTCGGGAATATTTAATGAAGCTTTTAAATAAAGAAGCGTTTGACAAGGCAGGGCTGATCTATGGTCTTGGTCATGCGGTGTATTCCATTTCAGATCCACGTTCCAAAATTCTTTCAAGATTCGTGAAGCAGCTTTCAGAGGAAAAAGGACGGGAAGATGAATATAATCTTTATACAACTGTGGAGCGTCTGGCAAAAGAAGTGATTGCGAAAGAGCGAAAGATCTATAAGGGAGTCAGCGCAAATATTGACTTCTACAGTGGTTTTATTTATAGTATGCTGGGGCTTCCTCATGAGTTATATACGCCGCTTTTTGCAATTGCGCGTATTGCAGGATGGTCTGCACATCGTATGGAAGAGCTGATCAATGGAAATCGCATTATTCGTCCGGCATATAAAGGTGTGGCGCCGAGAAGAGCTTATACACCGATTGGAGATAGGGATGCCTAAAAGGAATGGAAAAAGCAGAGATGGAATCAAAGGTTCCATCTCTGCTTTTTCATAATTAATTTACTGTTTGACTGCTTTGTGATGAAATTTCCTGATAAGAGGATAAATCGTCTGGAAGAGTGACGTTTACTTCTTTGCCTACATTCTTATAAGTAATGGTCATATCGACACTGATTTTGCCCAGTCCTTCTTTTTTGCTCTCCAGTACCATTTTGATCTTTTCTTTGACCGGATAAAAATCTTCATTGACAGTTCTGGTTCCGGAGAAAGAGGTAATCTTAATTTCATCGGTTGAAGTTGTGCCTGTGATGGAACTCATCTGTGACATCACTTCTTTTAAATATTGGTTGAAACCTTCCTCGTTCAGACTATACTGAATTGTTTTCTGGTCATCCTTTTCTTCCAGTTTCAGATCTTTGTAATATTTGATAGGCAGAGAGTTTTGTCCGGTTGTACTTTCAATTTGTTTTTGCAGTTCCTCGATATCCATTTTCATTTTCATTTTCTGACCGTTGTTTTCCATATAGTAATATCCGTCCGTATAGAAAACATTGACGCTCAGAGACTGTCCAAACATATTTGTGGTAGTCTTCATGTTCATCTGAATTTTATCTTCATCGGACATTTTTACTTTGGCATCAAAGTTCATGCCAAGTTCGATGGAAGAAGTGCCGGATTTTGCTTCACCGGATTCAATTTTATAATTCATCTCCCCGGACATATCAAAATCTTTCATTTTTTTACTTTGTTTCATGCTCTCCTGCATCACTTCTTTCGCGCTCATTTTTTTGGTACATGCCGTGATGGAAAAAACCAGAAGACATGTCAGCATCAGCGCTAAAATCTTTTTTAACCTTTTCTTCATACTCGTTCCTCCTTAGAATAGAAATAATAGATTGTACTCATAATTATACAGTATAAATGGATTTTGGTAAATAGAAAGTGTGAGAATCGGAAATGAATTTGACATCGGGGCACCCAAGATTTAAACTGAAACTATCAATGAATCAACAGGAGGCAGGAGCTATGAAAAAAAATTTTTATATGGTATCAGAGGCAGACGGATTGAAGCTGCATGTCCTGCTTATGGTTCCGGAAGGGAAGCTTCAGGGAATTGTTCAAATTTGTCATGGGATGGCAGAACATAAAGAACGCTATGAGCCGTTTATGAGAGAGCTGAATCAATATGGGTTTGCCTGCGTCATTCATGACCATCGGGGACATGGAAAAAGTGTAAAAGATTCCAGAGATCTTGGATATTTTTATGATACGGAGGGAAAAATGATTGTGGAAGACGCGCATCAGGTTACGATGTGGATGAAGGCGCAATATCCGGGTCTGCCGTTTTATTTATTTGGTCATAGTATGGGTTCTTTGGTGGCCCGATGTTATTTGAAAAAGTATGACAAAGATCTGGATGCATTGATTGTATGCGGAAGCCCCAGTGAGAATCCGGCTGCAAAGGCAGGAATTCTTCTGGCAAAATCTGCGTGTAAATTTCGAGAGCACAAGCCAGGAAGACTGTTGGATCAACTGGCGTTTGGAAAATACAGGAGAATGTTAAAGAGCGGAGAATCGCAAAATGCATGGATCAGTTATCAAGAGGAGAATGTCAAAGCTTATGATGAACATCCGTTGGATGGGTTTTTGTTTACCAATAACGGTTTTTTAAATCTATTTCATTTAATGCACCGAACTTACAGTAAAAATGGATGGCAGCTTGGACATCCTTCGCTGCCGATTTTGTTTATTGCCGGTGCAGATGATCCGTGCATCGGTTCAAAGAAACAGTATGCTCAGGCAATGACATTTTTAAAGAAGCGAGGCTATAATCACGTGCGGGGAGTTTTATTTCGGAATCGACGCCATGAAATTTTAAACGAAGAGGGAAAAGAAACGGTTTATCAGGGGATTCGGTCCTTTTTGGAAGCTGTGGGAAAGAAGGATCGTCATATCTGAAAGATTTCGATTGAAAATAGCGATCGAAAAACGTAACAAATGTTACGGAAAATAGCGTCTTCTTTATGTATACTGTATGATAGATGGAAAGATAAAGAAGGAGGACACGAAGCAATGGCAATTAATAATCGAAAAGCAGCAGTTATTGGCTGTGGATTTGTAGGATCTGCCTCTGCGTTTAGTTTAATGCAGAGTGGGTTATTTACGGAAATGGTTTTGCTGGATGCAGATCAGGATAAAGCAGAAGGGGAAGCGATGGATATTACCCATGGAACTCCTTTTGTGGGAAGAATGAAAATTTATGCAGGGGACTATGATGATCTTGCAGATGCTGCTGTGATTGTGATTACGGCAGGAGCAAATCAGAAGCCGGGAGAGACGAGACTGGATTTGGTTCATAAAAATGTTGGAATTTTAAAAAATATTATTGGAGAGATTGTCAAAAGAAATTATGAGGGAATCTTATTAATTGTATCCAATCCTGTTGATATTTTGACTTATGCAGCGCTGAAATTAAGCGGATTTCCAGAACATCGTGTGATTGGCTCCGGGACGGTTTTAGATTCAGCCAGACTTCGCTTTCGTCTGGGAGAACATTTGGATGTGGACAGCCGCAGCGTCCATGCGTTTATTATTGGAGAGCACGGTGACAGTGAGATTGCCGCATGGAGCAGCGTGAATGTTTCTGGAATTCCGCTGGATGATTTCTGTGAAATGCGCGGGCATTATAATCATACAGAATCCATGCGTCAAATTGCGGAAGATGTGAAAGAAAGTGCTTACGAAATCATCGAAAAGAAGCGAGCCACCTATTATGGAATTGCAATGTCTGTAAAAAGAATCTGCGAGGCGATCGTAAAGGATGAAAAGTCGATTCTTCCGGTATCGGGAATGATTCACGGAGCCTATGGAATCGAAGATGTAGTGCTCAGCATGCCGGCAATTGTCGGCAAAGACGGAATTGAAACACAAGTACCCATTGAGTTAAGTTCAAAAGAACAGGAACAGTTAAAGGAATCAGCGGCAACTTTAAAAGAAGTGGCAGATGGTTTGGATTTAACAATAGGTGATTAAAAGAAGTTATATAAGAAGAAACGTAGATTCCCTGCAAATTTTGTGGTAAGATCATGTTTGGGAGGGATCAAAATGTTAACGTTAGTTTTTATATTTTTAATGTTTTGTGTTTTTGGGAAATTACTGTTTTTTTCATTCAAAGCTGCATGGGGAATTACCAAGATTTTGCTGACTTTTATATTTCTTCCGGTAATTTTAATCGGATTGGTCTTTGGAGGTTTCCTCTCAATCGCACTGCCGATTTTGGTGGTCATTGGAATTGTTTCGTGGATTGCACGATAAAAATGGACGAAATCAAAAGTACTGGAAGCGCCAAAAGGCACATTCCGGGATTGTAAGCGGTCGCCAAGGTTTTGGGCAAGTCGGAACTTTGGCGCATCGCCATCACAAAGAAGGCGCAAGTCATTGATGAACATGACTTGCGCTTTTCTTTTGAGATAGAGAAGGGAAAACTTTCTTAATATCATAAAAAATTAGCACTCACCTATTGACAGTGCTAATAATGAGTGTTATATTACGAATAGAACATAAGCAAAATGGGAAACAAAGAAGAGGTAGGAGTCTATCGGATGAAGGAGGAACAACGATGAATATTAATAAATTTACACAAAAATCTATCGAAGCAGTAAATCAGTGTGAGAAGATTGCTTATGATTATGGACATCAGGAGATTGACCAGGAACATTTTTTATATAGTCTGCTGACAGTGGATGACAGTCTGGTTGCCAGTTTAATTGAGAAGATGGGAATACAGAAGGATTCTTTTTTAAGTCAGGTGCAGGAGCTGCTTGCAAAGAAGCCGAAGGTGTCCGGAGGCCAGGTTTATATGAGCCAGGGGCTGAATCAGGTTTTGCTGCATGGAGAAGATGAGATGAAAGCCATGGGAGACGAGTATGTTTCCGTGGAGCATTTGTTTCTTGCGATGATAAAACATGCCAATAAAGCTGTGAAGGAATTGTTCCGAGGGTATGGGATTACCAGAGATCGTTTTCTTCAGGTTCTTTCAAAGATTCGCGGAGGACAGAAGGTTACCAGCGACCGGCCGGAAGAAACCTATGACAGTCTGGGAAAATACGGATATGATTTGGTGAAACGTGCCAGAGAACAGAAGCTGGATCCGGTGATTGGACGTGACAGTGAGATTCGCAATGTGGTGCGGATTCTCTCCAGAAAAACAAAAAATAATCCGGTATTAATCGGAGAACCGGGAGTCGGAAAAACGGCGGTTGTCGAAGGACTGGCTCAGAGAATTGTCCGCGGAGACGTGCCGGATCAGCTGAAGGATAAGACGATTTTTTCATTGGATATGGGATCTTTGGTGGCAGGGGCAAAATATCGCGGTGAATTTGAAGAACGCTTGAAAGCAGTTCTGGAGGAAGTTAAGAAAAGCGATGGGCAAATTATATTATTTATTGATGAACTGCATACCATTGTAGGTGCGGGAAAGACGGACGGAGCGATGGATGCGGGGAATATGTTAAAGCCAATGCTTGCCAGAGGGGAACTTCATTGCATCGGAGCGACAACTTTGGATGAGTATCGTCAGTATATTGAAAAGGATCAGGCTTTGGAGCGGCGTTTTCAGCCAGTCATGGTAGATCAGCCAACGGTAGAAGATACCATTTCCATTTTGCGTGGAATCAAGGAACGTTACGAGGTTTATCATGGAGTGAAAATCACAGACAGTTCTCTGGTAGCTGCCGCAGCCTTATCGGACCGATATATTAGTGACCGTTTTTTGCCGGATAAAGCCATTGATTTGGTGGATGAAGCCTGTGCCATGATTAAGACGGAGATGAATTCTCTTCCGGTAGAACTGGATGAGGTACAGAGAAAGATTATGCAGATGGAGATTGAAGAAGCTGCGCTAAAGAAAGAAGATGACCGTCTGAGCAGGGAACGGCTTGCGGAGCTTCAGAAGGAACTTGCGGAACTGCGGGAAGACTTTAAGGCAAGGAAGGCAAGATGGGAAAATGAGAAGGCATCTGTAGAGAAGGTTTCCAAATTAAGGGAAGAAATAGAAGCGGTCAACAGTGAAATTCAGATTGCCCAAAGAAATTATGATCTGAATAAGGCCGCGGAGCTTCAATACGGCAGACTGCCTGAGCTTAAAAAGCAGTTGGAAGAAGAGGAAGAACGGGTTGCCAGAGAAGATCGCTCGATGGTAAGGGAGTGTGTAACGGAAGATGAAATTGCAAAAATCATTTCCCGCTGGACCGGTATTCCGGTAGCGAAATTAACGGAAAGTGAGCGCAATAAAACGCTGCATCTGGACCGTGTGCTCCATGAGCGGGTGGTAGGTCAGGACGAGGCAGTAGAGCTGGTAACCGAATCCATTATCCGCTCCAAAGCAGGGATCAAGGATCCAAGCAAGCCAATCGGTTCCTTCCTGTTTCTGGGACCGACCGGAGTCGGAAAGACGGAGCTTGCCAAGGCACTGGCAGAGAGCTTGTTTGATAATGAGCAGAACATCGTCCGAATTGATATGAGCGAATACATGGAAAAACATTCGGTAGCGCGATTAATCGGAGCGCCTCCGGGATATGTAGGATACGAAGAAGGAGGGCAGCTGACAGAGGCTGTCCGCAGGAAACCTTATTCAGTCGTTTTGTTTGATGAAATCGAAAAAGCGCATCCGGATGTGTTTAACATTCTTTTGCAGGTGCTGGACGACGGACGAATTACGGACTCCAAAGGCAAGACCGTAGACTTTAAGAATACAATTTTGATTATGACGTCCAATATTGGCTCCGGGTATCTGCTGGAAGGAATTGATGAGAATGGGGAAATCAAACCGGAAGCTCAAACTATGGTATTTGAGGAACTTAAGAGTCATTTCCGGCCGGAATTTTTGAATCGTCTGGACGAGACAATTTTGTTTAAACCGCTGACCAGAGGAAATATCACAAATATAATTGACCTGCTGGTGAAAGATTTAAATCGTCGTCTGGAAGACAAAGAGCTGAAGGTGGAGCTTACGGCGGCCGCCAAAGAATATGTGGCAGATCATGGATATGAGCCGGTGTACGGAGCAAGACCATTGAAGAGATATCTGCAAAAGAGTGTGGAAACCTTGGCGGCAAGACTGATTTTAAGCGATGGTGTGGACGCGCAGGATACGATTCTTGTGGATGTAAATGACGGAGCATTGACAGCAAAAGTAAAATAGCGATATGATAGGGCGGAAACTGTAATGGAAAAGACAGGAGAAGCCTATGATTCTTGATGATATTGCGATTAATACAAATTTAAATGAAAATGAGCGGCAGCTTCTTCAATACATTTCAGAACATTTGGAGGAGGTGCCCTCATTGTTGTCCAGAGAACTGGCGAGACATAATTTTATGAGCAGCACAGCGGTTCTGCGCTGTATTAAAAAGCTGGGTTTTCAAAATTATAATGATTTTAACCTGAATGTCAATGGATGGCTCCGAAGCGACTCGATGGAGGAAATTCATGTGGCGGAAAATGATGAACTGTTGGATTTAATGAATAAAATGACAATATTGAATCAGACGAAAGAGGGAATCTCGCGATATCTAAAAAAGGTGATTGAAAAGCTGGATCCGTGTATGTTTATTGACGTAACTGCCAATGATGAAAATTCTGAGATCGCATCGTATGCCGGCTACAATTTTGCGAAGGCAGGAAAAATGATGACAGCCTATCGAAATGCAGGTTTACAGATGTTTGCAGGAATTAATCTTCCATCGGATCATGTTGTGATCGTAATCTCCAAATACGGAGAGAATGTTAATATCCTAAGAACGATGCAACTTTTATTCAGGGAAAAGAATATCAAGTTTTGCCGAAGGAAGGAACCAGCAAAATTTATCAGGAAATTGTGCGTCCGTCAATGGGGAAAAAGTTATTTGGAGATTTTTGGTCATAAAGCAGAGAGCTGTATGATAGAAAAGGGACATCCGCTGTTTTTTATGAAAAAACGGATGTCCCTTTTATTTATACTTGGATTCTGCTGGCAAGAGACTCATCCATGGCGATTCGGCGGCTGCCGATTCCCACAATAAGGTAGCCTCTGGATTTCTCAATGACTTGAATCTGACTGCCCTGTTCAATTTTTAGTTCGCGGAGCTTTTCCACAACTTCCGGCAGACCCAAAGCCCACTTGACGGTACAAACAGTTCCTCGCATTGCTGTTGTTAATGGCTGCATAATATCCCTCCTTTGAACATAGAATCCCCGGTTTTTCTTTATTTTATAAGGAAGAAATGAGGTTAGTCAATAACAACATTTTTAAAGGGGGTGTTGGATTTCTCCACAGATTAACTGAATACTTTCGGTCACCATGCCAAGGTAGTTTTCGTCGACCAGAGCGGTTATCAGATCACCGGGATAGATCATAGTGCTGCCTTTGGCAATGATTTCTTCCTCGCCTCTTTGTAGGACAACGATCAGACAGTGTTCTGGCCACGGGATGTCCCTGATTTTTGTATGAGCAGCCATGGAGGCCATTCCTACGGCAAAAGTTCTTAGGATTTTCTGGTCGGGGGTATCATTTTCGACCAGACCGTTTCTGGCAAGAATTCTGCCCAAGAGACTTTCATAAATTGGTTCGCTTTTTAATAGCTGCGCAGTGATGTAGCTGATGATACAGACAACAGCAAGAGACAGAAAATGTTCAAAGGTTCCGGTCATTTCCGCGATTAATAAAATTCCGGTAATCGGTGCGCGCACGATGGCAGTAAAAAAACCTGCCATTGCAATTGTAATAAAATTGACAAGATAGTACGAGGCAATTCCGGTTTCCTGAATCATAATGGTTCCGTAAATACATCCAATATATGCGCCAAGAATTAAAAGAGGAAAGAAAATACCTCCGGGCGCGCCGGAGCCAAAACAAAATGCGGAATAGAGAAATTTGCAGATGAGAAGGAGCGCGAGCGTTCCGAGCATCAGCTGCTGTGTCTCAAGCTGTTCCACCATGGCATGACCGCCGGCAAGGATCGGAGGAAGAAGATAACCGATGATTCCTGCGCTTAAAAAGGGCAGGATGATCCGATATTGTCTGGGGATTTTGGAAAGTTTTCCATAGAAATCCTGACCTTTGAGCATTATAAAATTGTAAAATGTCCCCAATATGCCAAGAAGAATTCCGAGAGCAATCAGCATCCAGTAGTGACTTAGGGGGAGCGCCCGAGTTAGGTGAAAATTGAAAACCGGATGGAGTCCAAATACATTTTTGGACAGAAAATCGGAAGCAACACATCCGGATATGACGCAGACCAACATAGAACTGTTAAAATTTTTCTGCAGTTCTTCTAAGGTAAACATAACGCCGGATAATGGAGCATTAAAGGCAGCGGCAAGTCCTGCTCCGGCGCCGCAGGCAGTCATATAACGTTCTTTGGTGGCTCCGGCTTTTATTATTTTTGCGGTGCCTTTTCCTGCCATGGCGCCAAGCTGTACCGAAGGACCTTCACGGCCCAGAGACAAACCTCCCAGTATACAGAGGGTTCCGCCTATGATTTTTGAAATCAGCACCCGACGCCAATTTGCGTTTAAATAGCCTTTCATTTCTCCTTGTACTTGAGGAATTCCGCTGCCGGAACTCATGGGTTCCCAGGCGACCAGCTTTCCGCACAACCATCCCATAAAAGCGAGAATGAAAAACCATGCTGTCATCCTAAGAAGCTCGCCTTTGGTAAAATCGAGAATCCAAAACAGAAATTTCTCGGCATAGTTTAGGAGCAATCGGTAAAGAATGGCAGCACATCCGGCAAGCAGCCCGGTAAGAAGACCGTTTAGAATCAGAGAGACAGAAAATCCGTGAGGATTTTCCAGAATGTGAAGTTTTTGTTTCATATAAATTATCCTCCTGCTCTTTTCATCAATATACGTTTCATTTTACCATAAAACTATGCTATAATAGGAAAAGATTTTGCGAAGGAGGTCGAATTATGCCGCCAATTACCAATGACTGGGCAGAATATTTAAAAGAAGAGTATCGGAAGCCGTATTATCGGAAGCTGTATCAGACAATTATGAATGAATATCGGACGAAACTGATTTTTCCGCCGGCAGATGATATTTTTAATGCGTTTCATTTTACTCCGGTAAAGGATGTGAAGGTCGTGATTTTGGGTCAGGATCCATATCACGGAGACGGACAGGCTCACGGATTATCCTTTTCTGTGAAACCGGGTGTGGAGCCTCCGCCGTCCCTTGTAAATATTTATAAGGAATTGAACGAGGATCTTGGATGTGATATTCCCAACAATGGATATTTGACAAAATGGGCGAAGCAAGGAGTCATGATGTTAAATACAGTGCTGACTGTGCAGGCGCACCGCGCCAATTCTCACCGGGGAATCGGATGGGAGGAGTTTACAGATGCGGCAATCCGTGTTTTAAATGAGCAGGACCGTCCGATGGTTTTCATGCTTTGGGGACGTCCGGCACAGAATAAAAAAGCACTGCTGTATAACCCAAAACACCTGATTTTAGAAGCGCCGCATCCGAGCCCGTTGTCTGCGTATCGAGGATTCTTTGGATGCAGACATTTCAGTAAAGCCAATGAGTTTTTGAAAGAGCAGGGATTGGAGCCCATTGACTGGCAGATCGAAAATATTTAGGGAGAGGCAAGATGAGCAAAATTGTATTTTTTGATATTGACGGAACTTTACATGTTTCCGGAATCGGAATACCGGATTCGGCAAAACGCGCTTTGGAGCAGTTGTTTCAAAATGGGCATAAGGCAGTGATGTGCACCGGACGAAGCAGAGGAATGATGCCGGAAGAATATTTTCATATGGGATTTCAAGGAATGATTTTAGGAGCAGGTGCCTATGTGGAATATGAGAATCAGGTTCTTCATCGGGAGCTGATGACAGAGGCGGAGGTTCAAAAGGTGATTCATTGGGGAAAAGAGCAGAAGATCGGGATCATTCTGGAAGGAGAGCATCATGGATATTATGATGCCGAAAATTCGGAAGAGTATTATGTTGCGATGAAAGAAAAAACAGAACGGGATTGTGAGACAATCCTGCATCCTCTCTGTGAAGCAAAGGATATTCCCAAATGGACCTATCATCATATGAATCCTGAATATACAGCACATGTAGAGGAAATGCTGGGGAAACGGTACAAAGGCACTTACCATGCTCCGGCAAATTCTGTGGAATTCATTCCGGCAGCAGTGAATAAAGCCAAGGGAATTGAGCAAATTTTGAAATACACGGAAATTGCAAGAGAGAATTCTTATGCTTTTGGAGACAGCGCCAATGATATTGATATGATTCGTTATGTACAATATGGAGCGGCAATGGGCAATGCAGTGCCCGAGCTGCGTGAAATTGCTCCGTATCATACTGCCAGAGCGGATCAGGATGGAATTGAAAAGGGATTAAAGAATTTTGGATTAATTTAGTACAAGAGAGGAAAGAGATGAAAAAAAGATTACGGAAAATGATTGCGTCAGCAATGTGTGTGCTGCTGTTTGTTATGCTGCTGCCTGCGGTGCAGATTCAGGCGGCAAATGCAGTGGCAACAAAAACAAAGACAACAAAGAAACAGCCTTCTATTCGCGCCTTATCCGGGATCGTGATCGATGCCAAGTCTGGGGAAATTTTGTATGCAAAGAAAATCGACGATCGCCATTACCCGGCAAGTATTACGAAAATTTTAACGACGTTAGTGGCAATTGAGCAAAATAAAGATTTATATGGTGAGGTGAAATTCTCCAGATATGCGGTCAACAGCATTGAACCGGGAAGTACGCATATCGGCATAAAAGCCGGGGAGAAGATTCCTCTCATTGACGTTTTAAATGGAATTATGCTGGAGTCTGCCAATGAGGCATGCAATGGTGCAGCAGAATATACTGCAGGTTCGATTCCAAAATTTGTTGATCTCATGAATCAAAAAGCCAAAGAGCTTGGGTGTACCGGGTCTCATTTTGTGACAACCAATGGTCTGCACAATGACAAGCATTATGTCACTGCAAGAGATATGGCGAAAATCTCCAAGGCAGCTTTGGAAAATGATGCATTTCGTCAAATTGCCTGCAAGTCAAATTACTATATGGCGCCGACCAACAAAGAGAAGAAGGGGCGTGAACTGTGGAATCATCATAAGATGGTAAAGAGAACCATGTATTTATATGATGGAGTCGAGGGAGGAAAAACAGGTTATACGACCAAAGCAGGCGGGACGCTTGTTACCTTTGCAAAGCGGGGAGATCAGGAACTGATCAGCGTTGTGCTCTGTGCACATTTGACGGAGCTATATGAAGATACGATAACCTTAATGGACTATGGATTTGATCATTATAAAACCGTCGTGCCATTTCGGGGAATTGAGAGAACGCTGAAGGAAGATGCTTATGGTTTTTTGAAAACCGGGAATCGCTTGTCTCCGTACACACTTCCCCTGAAGCATCTGGGAGACATCACGGTGATGCTGGAAAAAAATGAATCCGCTTCCCGGCTGACGTATCAGTGCAGCGGCACCGATTACAATATCTTTTACAGAGGAAAGCGGATTGGCACAGCGAAGCTTCAATAGGAACGGAGTTGCGCTGAATATTTAATTGGAACGAAGAATGATGAGATCAAGGGCTTCTGGTACGATAGAGATATCCACCGGGAGCCCTTCTGCGAGAATCTCTCCGTCATAGTCGATGGCAATTTCCGCTGTTTTTTCCGTCGGCAGAACATGCAGCTCTTTTGTTTGGAAATACTCAATGGAAGGATGCTTCGGATGCTCTCCCTGAAAAAATTTGATAATCAGGTCCGGCGCTTCCGTAAGCAATGCCATTTTTTTAATAATTAGCACATCCAGATACCCATCGGAGACGGAAGCAAGGGGCGCCGCATCCGCAAAACCGCCGACACTCTTGGAATTGGCAACTAAGAAGACCATAATATCTTGTGTATCCTCATATTCTTTGCTCTGAAAAGTCAATGTCATATTCTGTGTCAATTGTTTTGGAAATTCTTTTACGCCTTCAATGTAATACGCCATCTTTCCCAGAACTGCTTTTTTATCTTTTGGTACCTTATATGCAATATCTGTCAGCATTCCGGCGGCGAGGACATTGATAAAATATTCGTTGTTTACTTTTCCGATATCCACTTTTTTGATTTGGAATTCTTTCATCATCTGACAGAAGCCTTCTGCCGTCTGAGGGAGTTTCATATATGTAGCAAAATCGTTGACGGTGCCTGCTGAAATGATGGCGAGAGGAATATGGCTTTGGCTTAGCACCAGACCGTTTGCCACTTCATTTAAGGTTCCGTCACCGCCGACAGAGACAACATAGTCATATTCTCCTGGTTTTAATTCTGCCGCCCGATTCTTAGCATCATCTTTCTTTTTTGTATAAAATACATCAATCTGGGGGGAAATCTGATCAAGAATCAGAGTTGACATGATTTCCTTGAGCATAGATTCTATATTTTGTTTTCCAGAAGATGGATTAATAATAAATAAACCCTTCATTCAATAATTCCTCCTACTTATGCTTATATCATTCCTTTTATTCTAACATAGATTGAAAAAACGAACAATGACAAATGAAAATGGTAAAAAACCCCAAAGGTAGAAATCTGTTGAAAGAGAAAAGGCTTTTGATTATAATAAAAGGGAAATATGGATGGTGGAAAACAAATGAAAAATAAAAAAATTAGGTATCCGAGGCTGAAACAACGTCATGAGTTTCGGTGGATTGTCGTTCTGTTTTTTATATTAATTGCCAGTATGATTGGGATCATTACCGCAAATTTGTATAAGCTTCAGACGGAAACGGATAAAATCGCCAACAATTATGTGATGGATGTGACGAATACAACCACAGAAAATGCAAGGCTGCGTTTTCGGATGACAAAGCAGCAGATGGAGTCTACGACAGACAGTCTGATTCGTATGTCTTCGGATGAACAAAAAAACAGTTTTTTGCAAAGAAAGCAGAAGATTTTAGATTTTCAGATGGTAGGAATCGCAAGGACTGATGGAATTGTTATCTTTACGGACGGCAGTACTCAGGATATCTCGGAGGAGATCTGTTTTAAAAGCGCTCTGAACGGAAAAAATGATATCTATGAATTTGGAAATGACGAGATTGCATATACCAGAGCGTATTATGATCCTGTGCATGGGAAAAGCGTACTGGTTGCGATACGAAGTAAGAGTTATATGCAGGAACTGATTCGCGGGATTGGATTTGATGGGAGAGGAGAAGCCTGCGTTGCAGATTCTGAAGGCGATATCGTGGTAGGTTCCGAGAATGAATCCTTATATCAGAAATTACGGAAAGGGTTGAGAAATTCAAGTGCCAAAGAACGTCGGCAGTATATTTGCAAGCAGTTAAAAGAGAATAAAAATGCGATTATATATGTGGGGAAAATCGGAGGACAGGAATATATGTTGGCCATGACTGGTATGGGGGTTAAGAATTGGTCAATTATTACATTGATTCCTTCAGATTTGATTTTTGTCAAGATCAGCAATCGTTTTTTTGCTACGTTTGTCTCTGTAGCGGGCGTTACGATGCTGCTGCTGGCAGGAGCTGCGTATATTATGTGGCTAATGAAGCGAAATCAAAAGTCTCTGGAGGTTTTTGCATTTTTGGATCCTGTGACAGGGAAGATGAATAACAATCGCTTTAAAATTGTATGTACGGAATTGATTCAAAATGCGACTCCGGGTACGTATACGATTGCGGTTATGAATATTAAGAATTTTCGAATTATTAATGAAAAATATGGAGTGGAGGAGGGAGACCGTATTCTTCGGTCTGTGCTTTCCATTATCGAAAAGAATTTAAGAGAGGATGAGTTGGCTTCCAGAGATGTCGCAGATCATTTTTATATTTGTCTGAAAGAATCTCACGAGCAGCGAATACGAACACGGCTGATGCAGCTGACGGATGAGATCAGCAGACCCGGAGGGGTTCAGGAGTTTTATAAATTTTCTATTGAATATGGTGCTTATCAGATCTTTGATCCGGAGCTTTCCATGGATACCATTCAGGACCGCGCTGATATGGCATGTAAATATAAGAAGCATGGAGCGGCGAATGCGGTAAGTTTTTATGACGAATCTTTGATTCGGAATTTAGAAAAGGAAAAAGAACTGCATGATTTGTTGGAAGAGTCCATAGAAAATCATTATTTTAAAGTATTTCTTCAGCCTAAAATTTCGCTGGAAGATGGAAAGTTGGCAGGGGCAGAGGCATTGATTCGCTGGGGACACCCGAAAGAAGGAATGATTTATCCATCTGATTTTATACCGATTTTTGAGAAAAGCGGAGAGATTTTAAAATTGGATCTTTTTGTTTTTGAAGAAGTTTGCAGATTTTTGCAGCAATTGAAAAAGCAAGGAAGGGATTTGTTCCGGGTTTCTGTAAATCTTTCAAGAGAGCATTTTCAAAATGATTATTTTCTGGAACCGTTTTTAAAGATTCAGGAAAAATATCAGATTCCTTCCAGATTTCTGGAATTTGAAGTGACGGAATCCGTCTTTTCAGCAGATAAAGAAATGAGAAAAGCCATTTCTCAAATCCATAAAAGGGGATTCACTTGTTCTATGGATGATTTTGGTACCGGGTATTCCTCTCTGGGGATGCTGACAGATTTTGATATTGATTATATGAAACTTGATAAACGGTTCTTTGATCGCATGGACGAGGATGAAAAAGGTCGGAAGGTCATAGAATCGGTCATCCATCTGTCGAAAGAATTAAAAATCGGAACGGTGGCAGAAGGTGTAGAGGAGTTGGAGCAGGTTGAATTTTTGAAAAAAATTCACTGTGATTTGATACAGGGATATGTATATTCCAAGCCATTGCCGTTTGATGAATTTATTCTATGGATGGAACAAAAAGGATAGAAATATTGACATAGAGTGTCTCGAACGTCATAAAATGGCGGAAGGGGCTCTCTTTTTATGATATGGGAAAGTGAGAACTTTTCTATATCATAAACGCTTTACGAGGATTGCCCTGCGGCAGAGTGAAGGATGGCTGTCTTGCAGGTCTGTCACAGGGGAAGAATCCCGTGAACAGGTTTTTTAAATTTATAGCATTTCATAAAAAATACGCCGCAAACCATTGAAAACAAAGGCTTACAGCGTGTACACTGACGTTCCCGAGGTGATTCGAACACCCGACCTACCGCTTAGGAGTTCTCTGTGAACCGTGGTAGCTGGAAGTTCGATTATCCTCTTGGGAGCGTTTAATGCCGTAAATTAAAGCATAAGTGCTTGTTATGTTTAGTTGTTGATATTCTCTGATGTACCCTCATACACCGTAGAGTGTTAGCAAGCTGTTAGCAACAAAACATTATTCAAAGCTCTAATTTACAAGTTGCTATACAAAAAATATAAATCATTTATTACTAGAAATCAAGATACTCGTATGTCATAGACGTTCAGAAATGAGCGTCTATTTTTTTACCAAAAACGAAAGGAGCATAAAAACTATGAAAAAGATGTTAAAGCGATTATGCACAGGGCTTCTTGCCTTTGCTACTATCGCAACTTCCATACCGACCACAGTTCATGCGTCTGAAAAGCAATATTGGACGGAAAGTGCCGAGCGTGTCGGTATTATTGAAAAAGTGATGAATGACGGTTCTATCGGTTCGACATTCAATGAGGGCATGATGAAAGTCGAGGGCGAAACTGCCTATTGTATTGACATCAATACAGATTTTAAGA
>CAJMHU010000026.1 GCA_905213305.1 uncultured Anaerostipes sp. | reverse complement strand
CTGCGACCTCTTGATCCCAAATCAAGCGCTCTAGCCAAGCTGAGCCACACCCCGTAATCAGTTCTTGCCATTGTCCTATTTCCTCAACAGCAAAATTTATTATACAGAAGCTTCTACAAAATGTCAACATTTTTTTTATTTTTTTACATGGTCGATCAATTATTCCATCGGAGGATTTTTCATTTAAACGAAAGGGACAGACACCAAAATGCCTGCCCCATTTTCTTACTCTACTTCTTTAATTTCATCTTCTGTGACATCGACATCTTCATCCTCAAAAAAATCTTCGTCAAAATCATCGTCAAAGTCTTCATCAAAATCATCCATATAATCTGGAGTCAGATACTTATACACCGCATAAGCAATACCTGCTACCGCTGCAACTGCACCGATAATTGCCAAAGTCCAGACAATTTTATTGCTTTCTTTGTCTTTCTTACTCATAATATCCGTTACTTTTGCCACTTCTAAAAGATCACTTAAATTTTTCATTCCGCTCATCCTTTCTTAGGTGTTTTTTTTATTATATCACTTATCCTTATACATTACTAACTTTTTTATCATTTTTACTGAATTTTTTTCAATTTTGCAAAGGATGCAAACATTTTTTTGACGCCAAACTTTTCAAAATCAACCGTCACCTCATAATCTCGTCCTCCAGCTGTAATTTCCAGAACAGTTCCGGTTCCAAATTTTGTATGAGACACCTGATCCCCTGTACTATAAGATAATTTCTCTGTTTTTGGCGCAGAGAATGTTTTAAATGATTTTGCCTGATAAGGTTTTCGGAATTTTGTTCCGCGATTTGAGGAAAATAAAGTCTTTTGCGGACTTTTCTCCTTTAAATCCACGCCATGATCAACCTTTAATAATTGATCCGGTATTTCATCTATAAATCTTGATACTTTATTAAACTGTGTTCTTCCCTGCATCATCCGGCGTTTTGCCGCACTTAAATAAAGTTTTTCCTTTGCCCTTGTGATTCCCACATAGCACAATCTGCGCTCTTCTTCCATATCTTCGTCATCTTCAGATATCATTGTCATATAACTTGGAAAAATGCCATCCTCCATTCCACAGATAAAAACATATGGAAATTCCAAACCTTTTGCACTATGTAATGTCATCAAAACAACTCGATTTTCTGACTCTTCGAGATTATCAATATCAGCCACCAGCGCAATTTCTTCCAGCAACTGAGAAAGAGATGGTATCTCCGCCTCCGCTTCATAAGTCACCACCTTATTTAAAAGCTCATGAATATTCTCAATTCTGCCGGCTGCTTCTTCTGTTTCTTCCGCCTCCAATTCTTTGATATACCCGGTTTGATCTGCAATGTAGTGAAACAATTCTTCTAAAGAACTCTTAGCCTGTTGATTCCGAAAATCCTGAATCATATCGGCAAATCCCTGAATCTTCTTTCTCGCATTTCCCAACGTTGTAATTTGTTCCGCCTCAAAACAGGCGTCAAGAAAGCTCAAATTGTGTTCCATCGCATAAACACTGATCTTTTCAATCGTCGCCGCACCGATTCCCCTTCTCGGCACATTAATAATCCTGCGAACTGCAAGATCATCCATGCCATTGTCGATTGATTTTAAATAACAAATGAAATCTTTTATTTCTTTTCTCTGATAGAAATTTGTGCCTCCTACAATTCGGTATGGAATATTTTTCAGCATAAAGCTTTCCTCAAAGACGCGGGATTGTGCATTGGTGCGATATAATACTGCCATATTTTTATATTCACAGCCCTCTTTTTGCAGTTTTTCTATCTCCTCAATAATTTGTCGTGCCTCTTCATATTCTGTCCCAAACTGATGAAATTCAATCAACTCTCCTTCATCATTTTCTGTCCAAAGTTTCTTCTGTTTTCTTCCTCTATTATTGCGAATCACTTCATTTGCTGCATTTAAGATATTTTGGGTAGAGCGGTAATTCTGCTCCAGCTTAATTGTCTCTGCTTCCGGAAAAACATTCTCAAAATTCAAAATGTTCTTGATGTTTGCCCCTCGAAATTTATAAATTGACTGATCATCATCTCCTACGACACAAAGATTATGATATTTTCTCGCCAGCATACTAATCAGTTGAAATTGAATGGTATTGGTATCCTGATATTCATCCACCATAATATATCGGAATCTTTCCTGATATTCATCTAAGATTTCAGGATGAAATTGAAATAATTCTACTGTTTTAAAAATAAGATCATCAAAATCCAATGCATTGTTGGCCTTTAGCTGTTTTTGATATTCCTTATAAATATCCCCGATCTTCTTCTTGCGAAAATCATACTGATACTTCAATTCATACTCTGAAGGAGTTATAAAATCATCCTTGGCAGAAGAAATCGCATTGATAATGCTGCGCTCCGGCATCATTTTCGTATCAATTTTATATTGCTTGCAAATTTGACGGATCAGAGATTTCTGATCATCTGCATCGTAAATGGTAAAACTGTTTCCATACCCCAGTTTATCAATATGTCTTCGCAAAATCCGAACACAGGTAGAATGAAATGTGCTGACCCAGATATGTTCCGCTCCATAACCTACCAAATCATCCACTCGTTCTCTCATCTCTTTGGCTGCTTTATTCGTAAAAGTAATTGCCATAATATGATAAGGATTCACTCCCTGCTCTATTAAATAGGCAATTCTGTGAGTTAAAACTCTGGTTTTCCCGGATCCTGCTCCAGCCAGCAGCAGCAGCGGTCCCTCTGTACAAAACACGGCTTCCTGCTGCTGTTCATTTAACGTATCATAAATTCCCATAAATAAATCCTTTCTTGTTTTGTTTCAACGAACTTTATTATACTACATCTGCAAACAAAATGCACAGAACTCTTGTCATCTAGTTTAAATAACCGTATAATGTAGTTACAAAGGAGAAATCATTATGGAATTTGAAGAAAGACTAGAAAAATGGATGCAGCTTGACTGCGTACTCCCGAAAGATCTTCCCAACATTGAATTGTATATGGATCAGATCACCACATTTTTAGAAGAACAGCTACAAAATACCAAACGTTATCAAGAAGATAAGATTTTTACAAAAACTATGATTAACAATTACACAAAGAATCATCTTCTTCCGCCTTCCAACAAGAAAAAATATTCCAGAAATCATATGATCCTTTTAATTTATATTTATTACCTCAAAAACTTTTTATCGATTTCTGATATTAAAGATTTGTTGCATCCTCTGACCGATGCTTTTTATGAGGAAGAACGGGAACTTTCATTTTTTGATATTTATGAAGAAATTTTTACCTTAGAGCACCAACATAACGATGCAATCAAAAATTCGATCCTGGAAACCTTTCACAAAGCACAGAATACCTTTCCCAATGTAAAGGACGAAAAAAAACAAGCTTCCTTACAGCAATTTGCTTTTATTACACTGTTGGGATACGACATTTATCTTCGCAAGCAGATGATCGAAACCATGATTGATGAATTCTATCAGCCAAAAGAATCCGAGAGATCACAAAAAAAGAAGAAATAGGTGTTTCCTATTTCTTCATTCGTTTAAAAACCAATTCATATCCGTCACTTCCATAATTTAAAGAACGGTTCACACGACTGATGGTCGCTGTGGAAGCTCCGGTTTTCTCTGCAACTTCCAAATACGTATGCTGGTCATGGAGCATAGAAGCTACCTCAAATCTCTGTGCCAACGATTCCAGCTCATTTACCGTACAAAGATCCTCAAAGAAGGTAAAGCATTCTTCCTCTGTTTTTAACGTTAAAACGGCCTGAAATAATCTCTTCGCGGCTTCTGTCTTAATCTTTTTACTCATTGGCCATTACTTCCTTTCTGAACTTATACTTTCACTATACAATATCAGTGCGTTAAAGTAAAGAAGTATTTTCCCATTTTCTATGACTCTGTAATTCTTTGAAAATAACTCTTGGTCTCCTCCACAATGTCTCCATTCAAAGCCAAAAGCGCCACTAAGTTTGGAAATGCCATTAATCCGTTGCAAATATCAGCAATGGTCCACACTGCGCTAACGGTCATAAACGGTCCGATAAACACTGCCAGAATATAAAGCCATTTAAATACCATCACAACCTTTTGTTTTCCATTGGTCAAATATTCCAGACACCGTTCGCTATAATAATCCCATCCAAGAATTGTAGTGAATGCAAAAAACACAAGACAGGCCATCAGGATAAAGGAGGAAACTCTTTCCGGAAACGGCAGTCCCATGGAAAATGCTTTTGTTGTCACTGCGACGCCATCCAGTCCCATGTCCCATGCTCCGGTTATGACAATGGCAAGTCCTGTCATGCTGCAGACAATAATGGTATCAATAAAGGTTCCGGTCATAGAAACCAATCCCTGTCGTACCGGTTCTTTGGTCTGCGCAGCAGCCGCCGCAATCGGAGCAGATCCCAGACCTGACTCATTGGAAAAAATACCTCTTGCAATTCCTTTCTGCATCGCAACCATCATAGCTCCCAGCGCTCCTCCAGCTGCTGCACGCAATCCAAAGGCAGACCGCACAATTTCTGCAATGGCTCCCGGAAGCTGCGGAAGATGCGTCAATACAATAATCAGACATACAGATATATATGTAACCGCCATAAACGGAACAATAATCTCTGATACTTTTGAAATTCTCTGAATTCCTCCGATTACCACAAGCCCCACACAAACTGCTACAATCACCCCTGCAATGACAACACTCCATGAATAATCTCTCCCCAGAATATTTACTGTATGCAAATTCTTTGGATCAAAAAAGTTATTGACCGCTGAAGTAATTCCATTTACCTGTGTAAACGTTCCGATTCCAAACAATCCTACCATTGTTCCAAACACACAAAATAATTTTGCCAGCCATCTCCAGTTTTTTCCCATACCATTTTCAATATAATAAAACGGACCACCCAACGCATGTCCGTCTTCGGCAATGACCCTGTATTTGACCGCCAGCATTCCTTCCGCATATTTTGTTGCCATGCCGAAAAAGGCTGCAAGCCACATCCAAAACAGCGCCCCGGGTCCTCCCGCCACAAGCGCCGTAGCACATCCTACAATGTTTCCCGTTCCGATTGTTGCAGAAAGCGCGGTACACAGCGCTCCAAAACTGGTAACTTCTCCTACCCCGTCTTCTTCATTATGAAATACATAGTGTAATGCCTTCTTCAAATGTCTGATTTGCAGACCGCGCAGCCGGATTGTTAATAAAATACCCGTAAAAAGAATTAAAACAATCAATGGGATTCCCCAAATAAAATCATTAATTCCGGCCAAGACCAAATTCAGTGTTTTCAACATTTTTTATTCCTCCGTAAACTTTCTATGCGAATGTATTTTGCATCCTTCTTATGCACATCGTGTGCATCCCGCAAAGCGTTTTGTGATATAGAAAAGTAAAAACCTTTCTATGCCACAAAAAAAGAGCTGATAATATCAGCTCTAAAGAGTATCTAATCCGTCGCTTAGAAACCTCTGTCCTTTTGCCTGAGAGATTGGCCTTTACAAAACCGTACACCTTCGGCGCTCACTTATGAGACTCTCCAGAGTTTTATAACTTCTCATTAAGTAAAATAAGAAGCATCACTTACATTTTATTCGCAATATCCACTTTATCGGAAATATGAAAAATTTGCAAGTATTTTTTTATATAATTCGATTTTTTTCTTCACAATAATTTAAGAACCTCGTCATAATTTCCTCAATTTCTTGTCACATGATATTCACATTTTTCGTCTATACTATAACCATAGCAATTAGCTAAGCTAATTTTGCTAAAACTTTTTTCATACTTTTTCATAAGGCCGGGAGATGAACATCTCTCGGCTTCCTCTCTTTTTTCGCATATTTTTCATTTCTGCATATAATATCATACAATCATTTTTCGGAGGTTCTATGAAACGCTTTCGTCAATTCATCTGTCTGCTCTTCGCAGGATGCCTTATTACCGCATGTCTCGCAGGATGCTCACAAAATAAGCAGTCCTCAGCAAAACTTACCAAAGTAACTCTAAATGAAGTCACTCATTCTATTTTTTATGCGCCCCAATATGTAGCTTTAGAAAAAGGATACTTTAAGGAGGAAGGAATCGACCTGAAAATTGATATCGGTTTCGGTGCGGATAAAACTATGACTGCCGTCATCTCTGACAATGCCGATATCGGCTTCATGGGACCGGAAGCCGCAATTTATCAATACAACGAGGGCAACAAAGATTATGCGGTTTGCTTTGCACAGCTTACCCAGAGAGCAGGAAATTTCCTGGTATCAAGAGAAGAAAATAAAGATTTTCAGTGGAAAGATCTAAAAGGAAAAGAGGTCATCGGCGGCCGAAAAGGTGGTATGCCCCAAATGATTTTTGAGTACATTTTGAAAAAGAAAGGGTTAAATCCCAAAAAAGATATCCATTTGATCCAAAATATTGATTTTGCCAATACTTCTGGCGCTTTCTCCGGCGGAACCGGAGATTTTACTGTAGAATTTGAACCAAACGCTACTTCTCTGGAACAGCAAGGTGCCGGATATGTTGTCTCTTCCCTGGGAATTGAAAGCGGCTTTGTTCCTTACACCGCTTACTGTGCCAAACAAAGCTATATCAAAAAGCATCCTGAAATCATTCAGGGATTTACCAATGCCATTGCCAAAGGACAGACATATGTCCAAAACCACTCACCTGAAGAAATTGCCGACGTTATCAAAGGTCAATTCCCCGATACTTCCAGAAAGGATTTAATTACTATTATTACACGCTACAAAAATCAAGATACTTATAAATCAAACCCTGTTTTCTCTAAAAAAGGCTTTGAACTGCTTCAGGATATTTTAAAAGATGCCGGTGAATTAAAAGAAACCATTCCTTTCCAGACATTAATTGATAATACTTTTGCAAAAAAAGCCGTACACTAACAAAACAGCGGACGCCTTCGCAAATTCTCCTTAAAAGATTCTACTTTCAAGGAAAATCCAAAAGCGACCGCTTACAATGCCGGAAGTGTCTTTTGACACTTCCGGTGATTGATATCACACGTTCAAGGCAAATTTGCGGAATTTGTACTTTTTATAAAAAACTTTCTTTTGTATTTTTTCTTTGTTCCTTTTTTGCCGTGGGATACCAATGTTACTTGTTCGGTTAAATCCGATAATTTATTTTTTTCGTTTCCCAATCCATAGTATTTAGCGATGGCAAGGGCATCTGCCTTTCCAAGCGCTTCCAGCTTCTGATCTGTCGAAAGAAACTCTTGATAGTCTTCCGGATGATCCAGGAAGGAATGTTCTACAATGATCCCATGAATTCCGGATAACAAACTGTTTTTTACCACATTATAATAGTCACAAAGCCTTCCATTGGGATATTTGGCTCCGGTTTCAGAAGTCCGCAGTAAAATCCCCTGGTCTGTCAGTCCCAAAGATTCCAATTCAGACAAAATACAACATGCCAGCTCCTGATCCTCTCTTGCAAACGACGCCCGGTAATTTCCCTTGGATGTAATCACCGTACATCCTCGTTCGTATTCTGACATTCCTCCCTTGGCATTATTATGAATACTGACAAATAAATAAGCTCCGTTTTCTTTTGCTTTTTTTACTCGCTCTTCCAAACCGACTGTTTCGTCTGCAGTTCTTGTCATATAGACTTCTGCCTCTGCATACTTCTCTAGTTCCTTCTTCAGACTTCCTGCGATTTTTAGATTGATATCCTTTTCGGAAACAATTCCCTGATCGTAAACTGCCTGCGCCCCGGATTGTCTTCCCCCATGTCCCGGATCAATCATAACAACCAAATGAGGAAATTTTTTCTGTCCTGTCTTCTCATACCTCTTTTGATTTCTGGGTACTGATGATTTTGTGTCTCTGAACACAAACGCCGTAAAGGCTGCAATCAAACATACCACAACCAAGCATAGCACTCTGTTTTTCCGTTTCATGATTTACTTTTTTGTCCCCATATCATCATTCAGAAATTGCTGATAAGTTCGCGGCTGATAGGTTCCCCTTCCAAAGCTGCACATACGATACATTGTATCAATATAATAATTTTGTTTCTTATCTTCTGTTTTATCGGTGGTGTGGCGATACCCGATTGTCATAGAGTACAGATATCCATTTTCAATCCGAACCAAATAGTAGCAGGATTGCTTGGTATCCCCTTTTTGACGTCCTGCAATTACAAAAAGTCCGGTATCCTCTTTATAAAGAATTTCATTTCTGTCTGTCAAATTTTTTCTCACCTGATCATAAGAACTTTTCAGCTTTTTCTTTACAGTCGTTCCGGACTCTAAAGATTCACGACGAAATGTAACATAATTGTATGAATCTGACTGAAATTCATAGGAATTTCCAACCTGAACAACGCTCTTATACAATTTTTTTGGATACCCAAAAGAATAATCTCCTGCATAAAAAGTCTCATAATCATCTAAGTCTAAAATACTGCTATAATCCGCCTGACTCTGACTGGAAATCAGCGGAAGTTTTTGATTCTTCTCTTCACTCTCGCTTTCTGTCTTTTCTTCCTCTGTAGATGCCTCTGTCACAGCTTCTGTGGAGGCTGACGTTGTCTCAGAAGTTTCCGTTGTCGTGCTTTCCGACACACTCTGTTCTTCTTTTTCAGAATTTCCTGCAATCATCTGCCATGCAAAAAAGACTGCAACCATAAGAATCACTGCAAACAGACCAAGGATCAAATTTTTCTCATTCTTTGCTGCATCTCTTCCTTTTGTTTTTTCAGAAATGCTCTGTTTCTTTTGCGATTCTTTTTGAATATCACATCCACATTCCCCGCAAAATCTTGCATTCTCCGGATTTTCGGCTCCACACTTCGGACAAAACATATTTTTCCTCCCTTTCCCCAGCTATGCTTCTTTCAGGATCATCTTAGGCTTCGTCAATTGCCTTTCCGATATCATTTCGTTTATATTTATTGGCAAAGTCAATCCATTCTGTTGCCTTGTAAGCATTTGCTCTGGCTTCTTTCAAATTATCACCTTTTGCTACAACGCCGAGGACCCTGCCTCCGTTGGTTACAATTTTACCTTCATCAAATTTTGTTCCGGCATGGAATACATAATACCCATCTTTTCCTTTTACTGTATCCAATCCCTGAATTTCAAAACCTTTTTCATATTTTTCCGGATATCCATCAGACGCTAGCACAACACAGACTGCCGCATTGTCTTCAAACTCTAACTCTATATCGGCTAATCTTCCATCCACACAGGCCTCCATAACATCCAGAATATCATTCTTCATTCTTGGAAGAACAACCTGAGCCTCCGGATCTCCAAAGCGAGCATTATATTCCAAGACCTTTGGTCCGTCTTCTGTCAGCATTAATCCGGTAAATAAAATTCCGGTAAAAGGTCTTCCCTCCGCTGCCATAGCGTCTATGGTCGGCTGATATACATATTTTTCACAAAATTCTTCCACTTCTCTTGTATAAAACGGGCTTGGTGAGAACGTTCCCATACCGCCGGTGTTCAGTCCCTGATCTCCATCCTTTGCACGTTTATGATCCTGAGCAGAAGTCATACATTGAATCGTCTTCCCATCGCAAAAAGCAAGAACGGAGACTTCTCTTCCCGTCATAAATTCTTCAATGACGATTTCATTTCCCGCATCTCCAAACTGCTTATCAAGCATCAGAGTTTTTACCCCTGCCTTAGCTTCTTCTAATGTATTGCAGATCAATACACCTTTTCCCAAAGCCAATCCATCTGCCTTCAAAACAATCGGCATATTTGCTGTCTCTAAATATGTAAGCGCTTTCTCAGGATCCGTAAAATTCTCATATGCTGCTGTCGGAATATGATATTTCTTCATTAAATCCTTGGAAAAAGCTTTGGATCCTTCAATGATGGCTGCATTCTTTCTAGGTCCAAAGACGCGGAGCCCTTCTGCCTCAAATACATCTACAATCCCGCCCACCAGCGGATCATCCATTCCAATAATCGTCAAATCAATTTTTTTCTCTTTTGCAAAGGCAGCAAGCTTTTCAAATTCCATAGCGCCAATCTCAATACACTCCGCAAATTCTGAAATTCCCGCGTTTCCCGGTGCACAGTATATTTTTTCTGTTTTCGGACTTTGTGCTACAGCCCAGGCAATGGCATGTTCCCTTCCGCCGCTTCCTACGATTAAAACTTTCATTCTTTTTCCCTTTCTATCTTTTTATCGCTTTCGTCTATCTCTTTTGCACTTTTCCATCCATTACTTTGATTCTTCCATTTGCAAAATCATCAATGGCTTTAGGCAGAATCACCCACTCTGCCTGCTCCATAATTCTGCGCTGAAGAATTTCCGGTGTGTCGTTCTCTTTCACGAGAACCGCTTTCTGATCAATGATCGGTCCGGTATCGGTTCCTTCATCTACAAAGTGCACCGTTGCACCTGAAACCTTCACACCCCGCTCCAGAGCTTTCTCATGGACTTTCAGTCCATAATATCCGGTTCCGCAGAAGGCAGGAATCAAAGACGGATGAATATTCATAATTCGGTTTTCAAATTTATGAATGATTTTTTCCGGAATTACAACCAGACATCCTGCCAAAACGATTAAGTCAATGTTCCGATCTGTTAATTCTTTATAAAGTGCATCGTTAAATAACTCTCTTGTATCAAAATCCTTTGGGGAAAGAGCCACGGCTTCAATGCCGTGGCTTTTTGCACGCTCCAATGCATAAGCGTTTTTATTATTGCTGATGACTACATCAATGGCAGCGTTGGTAATCGAACCCTGACTGATTCCATCAATGATCGCCTGCAGGTTTGTTCCTCCTCCGGATACCAGTACCGCAAGCTTTAGCATAAAGTAACTCCTTTTTCTCCTGATCTTATATACCCTACCACATATGGAGTATCTCCGGCTGCCTTAATCGCCTCCATCGTTTTCTCTACATCATCCTTTTCCACTGCTACAATCATTCCAAGCCCCATATTAAAGGTATTGTACATCATCTCTTCTGCAATATTTCCTTCTTTTGCAAGCAGTTGAAAGATTTCCGGAACCTCATAGCTGTCTTTTTCGATCACCGCGTGCACTCCATCCTTCAACATTCTCGGAACATTTTCGTAAAATCCGCCGCCTGTAATATGACTGCATGCTTTTACTTTAATTCCTGCATTTTTAATACTTTTCAGCGCTTTTACATAAATTCTTGTAGGCGCAAGCAGCGCTTCTCCAAGAGTTTTCCCTAATTCTTCATAATAAGTATTTAACGATGCTTCACTCATATCAAATACATTTCTTACAAGAGAAAATCCGTTGCTGTGAACTCCGCTGGACGCCATTCCGATTAAAATATCTCCATCTTTAAGATTTTCTCCGGTAATTAAATCTTTGCGATCACAGACACCTACGGAAAAGCCAGCCAGATCATATTCATCTTCCGGCATCAGTCCCGGATGCTCCGCAGTCTCTCCGCCAATTAACGCCGCATCTGACTGAACACATCCCTCTGCCACGCCACTTACAATAGCAGCAATCTTTTCAGGATAGTTTTTGCCGCAGGCAATATAATCCAGGAAAAATAGCGGTTCGCCTCCTGCACATGCGATATCATTCACACACATGGCAACCGCATCAATTCCAATGGTATCATGCTGATTTAAAATCATCGCAAGCTTTACTTTGGTTCCGCACCCGTCTGTTCCTGATAATAACACAGGATCTTCCATTTCCTTGATTTTACTTAAAGAAAATGCGCCGGAAAATCCTCCCAATCCACCAAGTACTTCTTCCCTCATGGTTCTCTTAACATGTTCTTTCATTAATTCCACAGAGCGATACCCCGCTTCAATATCAACTCCGGACGTCTTGTAATCCATATGTATTTTCCTCCTAAGTTCTTCCGATACTCGCCGGAATTTATTCTTATTTGTAATCTTTATACCCAATCTGATCAAGCTTCTCTGCTTTTTTTACAACAGACTGCTTCATATCTTCACTGTACAGCTTTAATTTTTCTAATATTTCCGCATCCGATGCTGCTAAAATCTTTGCTGCCAGAATTCCTGCGTTTAATCCTCCGTTAATTGCAACCGTTGCAACCGGAATTCCGGAAGGCATCTGAACAATCGAATAGAGGGAATCTACCCCGCCAAGATCTGAAGTTTTCATTGGAATACCAATAACCGGCATTGGAAAGAGCGCCGCACACATTCCCGGCAAATGCGCTGCTTTGCCTGCTCCTGCAATGATGACTTTGACTCCGCGGTCTTCAGCGCCCTTTGCCCATTCAAAGAAAATATCCGGTTCTCTGTGAGCGGAAATGATTGTCATTTCAAAATCAATTCCCATTTCTTCTAAAAACTCTGCTGCTTTTTTCATAATCGGCATATCAGAATCACTGCCCATTACAATCGCTACTTTTGCCATTTGTATTCTCCTTATCCTTTATAAAATAATTTATCGCGCTGCGCACAAAGCACAGCGCAGTTCTTTCTATCCTTTTATTGTACTGATTTCACAGATTTCCGTCAATGGTTCATTTAACGTTTCCGTTCCCGGCAGCACAAATCGTCCGTTTTCAATTATCGGAATCTCTGTTCCCCCCAATCCAACTGCGACAATCGAATCCAGCTCTTCATAGGGAATGGTAATATCCGTATGACACTGGAAATATTCTCCCTTTCTGGACTTCTCATTATATTTGGCTGCAATTTCCTTGCCGTCGGGATTATATACCCTAGTCTCCTCACTGTGACTGTAGCAGGTATCGCCGACGGCAAAATGCGGACCCATTTTTTCCACAATTAAAATGGGAAGTTTATATAAAATGTCATATTTTTTTGCCATTGCATATGCTGTGGTATTGGTTCCCACCGCAAATTCTCCCATTGGAAGCGTCTCTCTGCCATACAGAAGATTGTCTTTGATCAATGCTTTATTTCCTTCTTCGTTCTCAAAGTTTTTGCAAGTGTAATCGACAATCATTCCGTTTTCAAAGATCAGACATAAATCTATAAACTTCAAATCTCGAAGATAAACTTCTCCCACATGCAACACCCCGTTGGTTCCTGCAAGTTTTGGGGATGTAAAAACTTCCCCCACCGGAATATTCACATCTGCCAGACAATTCTCAAAATTTGTCTCTTTTGCAGGATCCTTTCTTTCATGCATTGACACATACAAATCTGTACGGTTTTTCCCGGCACCTTTGATGTGAACCTCCAGAGCCTGATCCAGTGCGTCGATCAGATATTGCTGAATCTTTCGATACTTATTTTTATCCAATGTATTAACTTTGACAACTTCCTCAAAAATCTGTTCAAACTGATCGCCGATTTCCGGAATCGGATACGCGATGATCGTAAAGCTTCTCTGATCTGGCTTCACATATTCATTGACAATTTCCGATGACCGAATCTGAAATTCTACCGATAACTCCTGCTGTTTTTTACTGTATTTCAAATTTTCTTCTTTATTTTCAGGAAGAAACGGACGTTCCCCAAAGGTTTCCATACATGCCGGACCTGCAAATACACTCGCCTCCTCCTTATAACGTTCATAGGCATTGCGATAACATTCCAGCTTATGCTTCATAAAACGGTTATCAAAATATAATGCCTGATCGTATCGATGGTCATATTCATATTGCGGATTTGGACTGGAAGATCCATACCCCGTCTTTACAAGTCCTTTGGTCAGACTGGAAATTCCGTTTCGATAAATAATCGGTGCAAGTCCGATCTCCGCAAATTGACGGACAGCTTCTCTTACAATCGGCTCGAATCCAATCGTATAACGGAGATTCACGGTCCGTTTCCCACTCATGTCAATATTGTTTATGATAAATCCTTCATGAAATCCTTCCACATACGTCTTTGCCATCTTTTTAATTTCTTCCTTGGGAAGAGAGTTTAAATACATGAGCGTTCGGATTTCATTTTCAGAAATGTATTCTCCATACTGATATAAGCTGTCCGGATTATTAAGATCTGATTTCATTACAATATCTACAGCAAAGGTTAACGTCGGATCTAACTGCTCCCGAATTCGATACTCAAAAACATCCTCGCTGTAATCCCTCATATGGTCAAAGATAATCTGCCGCACTTTTTCCGGCTTTTCTTCTCTCGCTGCAAATAACTGGTAAATCTCTAAAAACAGCTCGTTGTGTATGACCAAATCAAAAAGTCTTTCTTCCACTGCATACAGAAACCCACTTCGGATCTCTGTATAAAGAAACGCAAAGATTTGGCCATAGTCATCTCCAAACTGATGAACACAAAACCTTGGATTCCCAAGACAGTGTTCATAAACCTCCGGTGAAATCTCCTGATACCATTTCTGATTCCATACTTTCAATTGCGCAAGAGACTTGGGATTGGTATCATAAACATCATTGATAAATAAAAGCGTGTCCGCCATCTCAGAAAAGAAAGCGGAAAATTTTCCCATAGTTTGAAGATCCTGTTTTATCCCCTGAAGTCTTTCTTTATTTAATTCATGTCTTTCCAGTAAAATTTCACTCACAATATACTCCTTTTATTTTATGATTCCTAAAATAAATAAAACCACTGAAAAAATCAGCACCATTCCATTACTGATGCATCCAACGACTTTCCATTTTATAATTGCCGCTGTATCGCGAAAGCTCTGTATTGCCAAAAACAGACCAAGAGCTGCCATCCCCATAAAAAGCCATCCGGCAGCTCCTAAAAGGATGCTTCCATTTCCTTTCATATCTACTGACTTTAATATCAGAAAATAATAGCCAGCCAATCCCGCCGCCCCTAAAATCACTGAGATCACTGATCTTGCGGAAATCACCTGATCTGACGGACGATATGCAAATGTCTTCTTCCGATTCCGTTTCATTTCTTTTTCCTCCTGTATCCATCATAGCACGCCAACAAAATCCGATAGACAAGGTATCCCATAAACCCACCGATTGTATTCATCAGTAAATCATCTACATCAAATACGCCAACCTTCATCAGAAGCTGACTGGTTTCAATGACCAGACTAAAAATAAAGGTAGCAAGCACAGACCGAAACAGTGCTTTTCGTTTTTCAATTACGACCGGAATCATAAATCCAAATGGGCTAAATGCAAAAATATTTCCAAATAAATTGGTAATCACTGCCTCTGCCGACAAAAGGTGCCGATACATCCAAAATCGTTTGATTTCTTTCAGAAGTACCAAATTCACATGGGAGCTATGATATCCTGTATCTCTTCCATACCGCTCACTTAATAGCACAAAATAAAAAATTACTATGATATAAAGGTAAAATAAAATTTTCACCCCGCATTTGACAATTTTTTTCTTATTGATCGCCACAAGACTCATCCTTCATGTTTTACGCCATATTTTTCATAGTATGCGTCAATTGCTGATTTTAATGTATCATTTATTATGATTTTTCCCAGACATTCCTTATTATAAAGACATTCTACAACCTCTTCCATTGTAACAATCGCGGCGGTATCAAAGCCATAAAGATCTTTTACTTCATCTAAAGCACACTCTTTTCCGCCTTTTCCCACTTCCATTCGGTTTAAAGAAACCATCAATCCTACAATTGTCACATCAGCAGCCTCTCTTACCTTTGGAACGGTTTCTTCCATAGATTTTCCGGATGTTGTCACATCCTCAATCATAATAACACGGTCTCCGTCTTTCAACTGACTGCCCAAAAAACCTCCCTGATCTGCGCCGTGATCTTTCACTTCCTTTCGATCAGAGCAATACCTTACCTCTTTTCCGTACAGTTCACTATAGGCAATGGCAGTTACAACGCCCAGAGGAATTCCCTTATAAGCCGGTCCGAATAATACGTCAAAGTCATCTCCATATGTGGTATGAATAGCCTTTGCATAATATTCTCCCAGTTTTTTTAACTGTGATCCTGTTACATAAGCTCCGGCATTCATAAAAAATGGAGATTTTCTGCCGCTCTTCAATGTAAACTCCCCGAATTTCAGCACATCACTCTCCACCATAAACTCAATAAATTCCTGTTTATATGCTTCCATATCTCTTAAAACCTCCGTATTTACAACCTCACATCCGATATCTTAAAGTAAAATACCAGCATATAAGCTGAATTTTTACTTACTTTCAAGCTTTTTATACTCATTATAATAAAAGCGAATGACATCTTTTCTTGTTACAATTCCAATAAAATTTTTCTGATCATCAATCACCGGAACAAAGTTTTGTTCCGTTATAATGTCCACCAAATCGTCCATATCCGTGCTGATAGTCAATGCCTGGTTATCCCGTTTTCTCGGAATTTTCTGAATGTTAATTTTCTCCGCCTCAAGGATATCCCAATGACAAATGGACTCCATGGCTCTCAATATATCACCTTCGGTGATCGTTCCTGCATACTTTCCGTCCTCAGTCAGTGTCGGAACCGCCGTATATCCATGATATCTCATCTTTTCCAGCGCCTGTCTCAAACTTTCATCGGCAGGAATATATGCTACATTTTCTTTCGGTGTCAGAAAAAACAAAATATTCATATCCTTTCCCTCCTTTGGCTTTTATTTTACGCAGCCAATTAATTCCTGAATATCTTCCACTTGATGTCTTCTCATATATTCTTTGATTCCTTCAATCACATCCAGCGTCGCAGACGGATTTACAAAATTGGCAGTCCCAACCGACACCGCCGTCGCACCTGCCATTAGAAACTCCAAAGCATCCTGTGCCGTTGCAATTCCCCCCATTCCGATAATCGGTACATCCACCGCATTGGCTGCCTGATACACCATACGCAGTGCTATCGGTTTGATTGCCGGTCCTGACATTCCTCCGGTCTTATTTGCCAGAACAAAGTCTCGTTTTTCAATATCAATCTTCATACCGGTCAGGGTATTGATCAAAGACAGCGCATCACTTCCGGCAGCCACCGCAGCCTTCGCCATCTCCGTAATATCTGTTACGTTAGGACTTAATTTCATAATAATGGGCTGTTTTGCTTTCGCCTTCACCGCCTTTGTAATCTCATAAAGAGCTTTTGGGTCCTGTCCGAATGCAATTCCGCCTTCTTTTACGTTGGGGCAGGAAACATTGATTTCCAGAAGATCCACTGGCTCCTCTGCCAACCGCTCTACCACTTCTACATAATCTTTTTCTGATTTTCCACAAACATTCACAATCACCGCTGCCCCGGATTTCTGAAGAAACGCAAGATCCCGCTTCACAAAAACATCAATTCCCGGATTTTGCAGTCCGATGGCATTTAACATCCCTCCGTATACTTCTGCAACTCTTGGAACAGGATTCCCCGGCCACGGAACATTTGCAACTCCTTTGGTGGTAACCGCTCCAAGTTTTGAGAGATCTACAAACTCACTGAATTCTTCGCCGGATCCAAATGTTCCAGATCCTGTTGTTACCGGATTTTTCATTGTTACTCCGGCAATATTTACTGATAAATTCATTACAGCTCCACCTCCCTGGAATCAAATACCGGTCCGTCCTTGCAGACTCTTTTGTTGTGTACATTAGAATGGCTGTCCACGTCTCTGGAGTTACAGACACATGCAAGACACGCACCGATTCCACATGCCATCCGTTCTTCCAGTGAAACCTGTGCCTCTATATTTTCTGTTTCTGCATAACTCTTAATTCCCCGAAGCATCGGCGTTGGCCCGCAGGCATAAATGATTTCTCCATCAACTCCCTGTTCTCTGATTGCATCCATCACATTTCCTCGTGTCCCATAAGAACCATCTTCTGTCGATACCACAACTTTGCCAAGCTCCTCAAACTCGTCCTTTAAAAACATTTGCTGATTTCGATATCCAAGCACAATGGTTTTCTCACAGGAAAGTTCTTTTGCCAATTCCAACATCGGCGGAATTCCAATCCCCCCTCCGATCAAAATGGCTTTTTCTTTTTTTATTGTAAATCCATTTCCGAGAGGTCCTAAGATCTTCACCCGGCTTCCCGGTTGATAGGAAGATAACTCTTTTGTTCCTTCTCCTGCAATCCGATATACAATTCTTAAAGTTCCCTGTTCTCTGTCAATTCCACAGATACTAATCGGTCTTGGAAGAAGTTTGGAAGGATTATTTAAATATACAGAAAGAAACTGACCGGCTCTGGTCTCCTTTGCAATTTCTTCCGCTTTTAATGTCATATCAAAAATTCCATCTGCAAGAGATGTCTGACAGATCACTTCTGCTTCCATTTGCTTTTTACTCATTTGGCATCTCCTTTATTTTTTTCATTTACAGCTGTGTAAAGCCTGCGTTCCTATTTTATAAATGCCTGTCTTAAATCCTCTTTCATATCAAGGACTGCCTGTCTGGATGCCTCCGCATATTTTTCAGCACCAAACCGGCTGTAGGCTTCCTGTTGATAAGCACAGATAATTCCTCTGGAAGAATTTACAATGGCACCAAGTCCATCCTCATTGAAAAATGGCGCTAAGTCCTTTGCCTGTCCTCCCTGTGCCCCGTAACCAGGAACGAGAATATAAGCTTTGGGCATAATTTTTCTTAATACTTCTCCCATCTCAGGATATGTAGCTCCGACAACGGCGCCAACATAGCTGTAAGAATCTCCCATGAGCGCTTCGCCCCAGCTGGCAACTTTTCGAGCGACCAGTTCGTACAGCGCAGTTCCGTCAATTTTCTGATCCTGAAATTCTCCGCTGGATGGATTTGAAGTTTTCACAAGAATAAACATTCCCTTCTTCTCTTCCCTGCACACCTCCATAAATGGCCGCACTCCATCGCTTCCCAAATATGGATTCACTGTAACAAAATCTTCACAAAATCCGCTGTATGCCTTAGTTCCAACTACCGCTTTTCCCACATGACCAATGGCATACGCTTTTGAGGTGGAACCAATATCCCCTCGCTTAATATCTCCTATGATCAACAGTCCTTTGCTTTTGGCATATTCGCAGGTTTTCTGAAAAGCCGCAAGTCCCGGAATCCCAAACTGCTCATACATTGCAATCTGCGGTTTTACTGCCGGAATCAAATCATAAATATGATCTACAATTCCTTTATTATATTGCCAGATTGCTTCTGCAGCTCCCTCTAAAGTTTCTCCATATGTTTTGAATGCAGCTTTCTTTATATGCTCCGGCACATAATCAAGCATTGGATCTAATCCCACTACAATCGGCGCATTTAATTTTTTAATCTTATCTACTAACTGATTGATCATCGAAATCTCCTTTTTCTCTTTTTTTCTTTCCGCTTACTGCTGATTATTCTAACATAAAAAGGGAGTTTCGTCTATGAAACTCCCTGAAAATCCTGAATTGTTTTAATGACTCCCGACATCCTCTGATATTGCTGTTCCTTTTCTTTTTCACACATTACCACAATTTGACGGCAGCCGGATTCATAAGCATTTTTGATACCCGAAAGGGAATCTTCAAAAATGCAGATATCCTCCATTTTTACCCCGATGTTTTTTGCAGCTTTTTGAAACATTGCAATCTTATTTTCATAAGTTCCGTCGTCATACACAATCAACTCCGGATCCATCCACTGATCCAAATGAAATGATTCCACAAAAAAGTCAATGTTTTCTTTGATTGAAGCACTTGCAATGGTAAAAGGAATTTTCTGCCGTTTTAGCTTCTCAAAAAATTCTTCTGTTCCGGAAACCAAATGAAAATTCTTCCGGTCCTCTCTGCAAAACTTTCGATAATACTCTTCCTTCCGAAGAGAATATTCTTCCTCCTGCTGAGGCGTTGCTTTTCCATCCGTCAGATAACGAATGTTTTGCACGTTCGGTGTTCCATTTAATTGTCCGTGAAGTTCTTCCTCTGTGATATCTTTGTTTCTCAAAAGCTTTGAAATCTCATTCCATGCTCTCTCATGCTTATCATTGTCAAAAAACAGCGTTCCGTTAAAATCAAAAATGATCCCCTGATATTTCATCGTCATACCTTTGCTTCTCCTTCTTTTGTCTTCACGCCCTGATATCCCCCGATCTTCTTTACACATAAATATAATCTGTCATAACCGGCTGCATGCCACTTTTCTCAATCATATGATAAATCTCATCCACAGTTCTTCCGTCATCAATTTCAAACTGTTCGTCGCCTTTTTCTTCCTCCTGACTGTGCCCTCCGATTCCAACATTCACGCCTGCCGAAATTTTGGTAGCTGCAATCTTGATAATATGATTTCTAAATTTTGCAGATTCCCTGCTAGATATGGTAATACTTGCAAATGGCATAAAAATACGATATGCACAAATAACCTGAAGCAACTGGGGTTCATGGACATCTTTTGGATTAATTTTATCATTATTAATGATCGGACGCAATCTCGGACAAGAAAACGCAATTTCCGCATGAGGATACTTTCTCTGAAGAAGCCATGCATGCATCCCTGTTGCCAGCGCATCTTTCCGAAAGTCATCCAATCCCAAAAGCGCCGCAAAACCTACTCCGCGGATGCCTCCCATCACCGCCCGCTCCTGTGCATTGAAGCGGTAAGGAAAAATTCGCTTTCTTCCTCCCAAATGTAATGTCTTATATTTTTCCGGATTATAGGTTTCCTGAAATACCGTAACAAAATCCGCACCGCATTCATGGAGATAAGCATAATCCTTGGAATCCATTGGATAGACTTCCAATCCCACGACTTTAAAGTATTTCCGAGCAATTTTACATGCATCGCCAATGTATGTTACATCTGACATTTTCGGACTTTCTCCTGTGAGAATTAAAACCTCTTCCAAGCCGCTGTCGGCAATGGCTTTCATCTCCCGCTCAATCTCTTTCGCATTAAGTTTCGCCCGCTTAATCTGATTATGGCAGTTAAATCCGCAGTATACACAATAATTTTCACAATAGTTGGCAATATAAAGAGGCGTAAAAATCATTACAGAATTCCCGAAATGTTTTCTCGTCTCCATTTGAGCTTTCCTCGCAATTTCTTCTAAATGCGGCAGCGCTGCCGGTGAGAGCAGCGCCTTAAAATTTTCCAATGAACAGCGCTCTGCTTCAATTGCCGCCTTCACATCCTCTTCTGTATACTCATCCGCATGATATGTTTCAATCTCCGCAGCCACCTGATCCATCAGATCAGACGAAATTGCTTCCATATCCGGTGTATACTCCATATGATTTGTATGCTCATCTATTCTAATGTCCATCATCTCTACTCCTCCAAAAATCCCGTCAATGGTGAAGAAGCACTTCCTCCTTTTTCCATAACTCTTCCAAGACCTGACAAATATGCACTTCTTCCTGCTTCAATCGCTTTTTTAAATGCTTCTGCCATCGTTGGAAGATCTCCTGCTGTGGCAATAGCTGTATTTGCCATAACTGCGGCGGCTCCCATTTCCATCGCCTCACATGCCTGCGATGGTTTCCCGATGCCCGCATCCACGATAATCGGCAAATCAATTTCATCAATCAAGATCTGAATAAAATCTTTCGTGCAGATTCCTCTGTTGGAACCAATCGGAGCACCAAGCGGCATAATAGACGCCGCGCCTGCATTGACCAGATCTCTTGCTGCATTTAAATCCGGATACATATAAGGCATAACGATGAACCCTTCTTTTGCAAGAATCTCTGTTGCTTTAATTGTTTCATAATTATCCGGAAGTAAATATTTAGAATCATGAATCACTTCAATCTTTACAAAGTCTCCGCATCCAACTTCTCTTGCAAGCCTTGCAATGCGCACCGCTTCTTCTGCATTTCTGGCGCCGGAAGTATTTGGAAGCAGCGTCACTCCTTTGGGTATGTAATCTAAAATATTTGCCGTATTGTTTGTGTTGGCTCTGCGAAGAGCTAATGTGATAATTTCGGCTCCTGCGTGTTCCACTGCCGCCTCAATTAAATCCAAAGAATATTTTCCTGATCCTAAAATGAACCGGGACTGGAATTCATGTCCTCCAATGATTAATTTATCCTGTTTCATGTCATTCTCCTTTTTGCTTTTCTTTTTCGTTGTCCATCCATACTCTTTTGTCAGCCGCCCCCGACAAATGCGACCACTTCCAAAGTATCACTGTCATTTAGAATAATATCGGCATATTTTCCCCTGGGAATAATAT
>CAJMHU010000025.1 GCA_905213305.1 uncultured Anaerostipes sp. | reverse complement strand
TTTTTTTAACGATATTAGAATTCTTATCGTATTCATAAGCATAAGATTCCAGAACTTTTTCCGAATCGGAAAGATCAGTATACACCATTGTTTTCACACGGTCAAAGGAATCATAGGTGTAGATTCTCTGGATGGTTTTATCTCCATTTTCCAAAGGATTCTGACAGTCTTTCATCTGACGAATCTTTCCATAGGAATCATAGGCATAGCTTCTTAAGGTCTTTTCCGTTATATTAGTACCGGAGGTTCTTTCTGCCTTCACCGTCTGAAGCCATCCGTTCGCATCATACACATAGCTACAAGACAAATACTTAATAACATCTTTCCATAACTTTTTCGTTTCATTATAATTTTCCTCCCATCTCCTTATGTTCCATCAAATCCGACTTCAAATCAAACAACTATATATATCAACTCATTGATACAATTAGTATAACATTTCATTGTATCAAATCAAGAACAATTTGAGTTTTCGTCAGGCTGCACAATGACTTATTCACACTTTTGTAATCATTTAAAAAACTATTTTTTCACTGGCCGCTGACCCGCGCATTACCGCCATTTCCCCATGTTACATTTTTGATATTTTATTCATAAATTTTTAAAGTTTTTTCGCATTTTCGGCACTTTTTTGTGCCCCTTTTTTCTGTTTTATACAACATGCATAACTATAAGAAAATTTTTTAGATATTTTCCACAAATGTTTAAAAAATCAGGAAAGATCTGTCGATACACAGACTTTTCCTGATTTTCTCTTTCATTATTTGGAGGATTTTTTATAAAACGGTGCGATCTGATCAAAAGATTTTCGGAGCTGGTACTGGAAATTATTCTCTTTTACCACATTTGTTTTTTGCGTCACAAATCGATTTAATTTTTCCATATACTCATCTTCTGTAACAGAGCCCTCCGCTACATAGGTTAATCCTTTTTCCCAGCTTGCCGTTAATGTGGGATTGAGCAGAGATCCAATGGAAACACTCACCACATTTACAATCATCTCTCCGGTCAGCGTCGGAGTCACGATCTGAGTTTTTTTATTCAAAGCAATATATTGGTTGGAAATTAGCTTTTTTACAATCTCAGCGCGGGTTGCGCTGGTTCCGATGCCGCTTCCCTTAATCTGTTCTCTTAAATCTTCATCCTCAATTAACTGTCCGGCATTTTCCATCGCCAGAATTAATGATCCGGAATTATAACGCTTCGGTGGTGTTGTTGTTCCGTCTTTGATCACATGTTCTTTGATCGGCAGCTCCATGCCCTTTTTCAAAGATGAAATAGCTGCAATCTGCTCTGGGGTCAACGGCTCCTCCTTTTTGTTTGACGGAATACCGGTTACTTTCAGATATCCCGGCTCTTTTAATATTTTAAAAGTAGCAAAAAAGGATTCCCCTTTCGTTTTCGTCTCTAATTTCATTTTCAAATATACAGCCGGCGGCATAAAAATACTTAAAAATCTCCGGCAGATCACATCATAGACCTTCTGCCCCATTGGGGAGATCCCGGAAAGATTCCCTACAGCCTGCCCGGTTGGAATAATTGCATAATGATCGGTAATCTTTTTATCATCCACATACTTTGTTTTGGAAAGTCCCTGATAGCTTTTCTGATCAAGGATCTCTGTGACAAATCCCGCCAGCGGTTCATACGCAGACAATCCGCTGATATTTTTCACAATCTCTTTGCTGACTGCCGTAGACAATACTCTTGCATCCGTCCTTGGATACGTCACCAGTTTTTTCTCATACAAATCCTGCACTGTTTTCAGCGTCTCATCCGGACTTAATTTAAACCTTTTAGAGCATTCGTTTTGGAGTTCTGCCAGATTATAAAGCAACGGCGGATTCTTTTTTTCCTGCCGTCTGGAAAAAGATTCCACTACAGTTTTTCCGGATGCGTCAGTCTCTATGTATTTTACAAAAGCCTGTGCTTCCTTTTTCTCTAAAAAACCGTTATCTTTATATAATTTCGGAGACTGGAAATAGGCAGATCCTTTCACCGCCTTCCATTCTGCCTCCACCTGAAACCCCTGACAGTCAAAATGCCCTAAAACACGATAAAATGGTGTTGGTACAAAATTTCGGATTTCCCGTTCTCTCTTCACAATCATTCCCAAAACACAGGTCATAACACGTCCAACAGCCACCACAAGACTTCGTTTCTGATTTAAGTAATTTCCTAAAGTCCATCCATATTTTAAGGTTAACACTCTGGAAAAATTAATTCCCATTAGATAATCTTCCTTTGCACGCAGATAGGCTGCTGCTGCCAGATGGTCATACTCACTTAAGTCTTTTGCTTCTTTTACACCTCTGATAACCTCTTCCTTGGTCTGAGAATCAATCCATACTCTTTTCTTCGTCTTTTGACTGCTCACTTTTGCCTCTTGATCTACCAGCCGGTAGATATATTCTCCCTCGCGCCCGGAGTCTGTACAAACATAAATTGTATCAATATCTTCCCGATTTAACAGGGAAGATACAATATCAAACTGCTTTTTTACAGACGGAATGGTTTCATACTTATAATCATCCGGAATAAACGGCAATGTGTCTAAATCCCATTTTTTAAGCGACGGATCATACTGATCCGGATAAGACATGGTCACAAGATGTCCTACACACCAGGTAATCACCGCCTGATCGCCCTCCATATATCCGTTTCGATTTTTCGCATTTATATTCAATGCCGCCGCAAATTCTCTGGCAACACTTGGTTTTTCTGTAATAAATAATGACTTCAAATCGCTACCTGCTTTCCAAAAACTTTACAAAACATTATAACACAGGACCCGCTGATGTGGTATAATGAATTCAGCCAAAAAGCAGGAAAGGGTGATTTTATGAGTTTAGAAAAAGCGACACAATTAAAGGCAGAAACTATCATTAAGAATCTTGAAAAACGTAATATTCAAGGAATCTACTGCCCTACCAAAAAAGAGGCATTAACCCGGGCATTGTCCTACATAGAAAAAGGATCTGTCGTATCCTGGGGCGGTTCCATGAGCATCCAGGAAATCGGTCTGCGAGATGCAGTGATATCCGGTGATTATCAGGTAATTGACAGGTCTGTGGCAAAAAATTACGAGGAACAGCGGGAGATCTTCTCAAAAGCAGTCCTCGCTGATTACTATCTGATGAGCTCCAATGCCATTACTTTAGATGGAGAGTTAATTAACATCGACGGTACCGGAAACCGCGTTGCCTGTCTTTCCTATGGACCAAAGCATGTCATTATGATTGTCGGCATGAATAAAGTGGTAACGAATGTACCGGACGGTGTAGCAAGAGTCCGCAATATGGCAACACCCCCAAATGTATTGCGCCTCGGTCTTACAACTCCATGTTCTATGACCGGACGGTGCGGAGACTGCTACGGAGACAGCTGTATTTGCAGTCAGATTGTTGTAACCAGACGCCAGAGCGCAGCAATGAAGGACCGAATCAAAGTAATTCTGGTCGGAGAACCCTTAGGTTATTAACTTCCTTTTAAAACCATATCAGAATCTTAGGATTCTGATATGGTTTTTCATTGCATTTTTATCACAATCATAGTAAAATTTACTTAAATTCTTTGTTTTTCGACTTATTTTTATAACATTTTTGATTTTTTGGAGGTTTTTTCCTATGATTGATAAATCAAGTAATACAAAGTCAATTTACTCTCTTCCCCGCCGTCCTTTATCTGCAGATCAGCCCTTTCATATGACAGAACTTCATATGCACAGACTTCCGGGCAACCGTATTTTTCCCCACTGGCATGATGATTTTGAACTTCTCTATATTATTTCCGGAAAGATGGAATTTCATCTCCGACAAAAAGCATATTTGATTTCTGCTGGAGAAGGCCTGTTCTTAAATTCCGGTGAACTTCATTTTCTGCATGCATATCAGTCGTATGACTGCCACTTTGTAATTTACCGAGTCAGTCCTCTGCTGTTTACTCAGACAAGCCAAAGCCCTATTTACAAAAATTATATCCATCCAATGGTATCCAACCCTTCTTTTGGTTTTCTGCCCTTAGTTCCAAGAGTACCATGGCAAAAATATATTTTAGAGACCATGAAAAAAATGATACAGATCTGTGACACGAAAAGTTTTGGATACGAAATCAAGATTCAGCATTTTATCTATGAAATTTTCTATTATATTTTTCAAAATATCCCGGCACAAAAAGAATTAACCCAAAGAGAGCTTCGTGATCTGAAACGAATAAAAGAAGTTCTTTCTTATCTCCATGAAACTTTAAAGGAAAAGCATCGGCTGTCAGATATCGCAGATTTTTGCCATCTAAGCAGCAGTGAATGCTGTCGTCTTTTTCAGAGAAGTTTAAGGCTCAGTCCCATGGAATATTTAAATCAACATAGAATTTTTGAGAGCTTTTCTAAAATTTTAGAACATGAAATGAGTATGGGCACAATCGCAAAAGAAGTCGGCTTCTCAGGAAGCAGCTATTTTTCTGAAATGTTTAAAAAAACCTTAGGGATCACTCCCAGAATGTTTTATAAAACATTCTCTTAATTCCTAAAAAGGCTGCCTGCAATTTCTACAGACAGCCTTCTTGCTTCAAACAATATCATGAATTCTGATCCCATTCGCGAAATGCGATAAACTTCGTCTTCCACAGCAGGGAAAGCGCCGGAACCAGTACCCATGCCAGTTTCGTTTTCTCCTGAACAAAAAATCCCAGATGAAACGCCCCTGCAAACTGCAGAATCAACGCCAGCATATATATTACAATCAAAAAATATGCAACTGCATAGGAAGAATATACTTGCTGCTCCAGTTTCCGACTGAAATAAAAACGATCTGCAGTTAAAGAAATTACAGAAACCACAGCGAGTACCAGATTGATTACCTGATACTTTGCATCGCTTAAATCATTGAAATATGTAAGAATCGCACCTAGAAACAAAAAAATCTGCACATACCACAATAGTTTCTCCTGTTTTTCATATTGAGTTCTCATCTTAAAACCTCTCTCTTCCTTCCGTTATCATTAATAATGGATAAAACATGGATCACCTATTTTTGTCAATCGGTACACTGCTTCCGCATCAGACAGCGTCAAATTGATGCATCCGTGAGAACCTGCAGTTTTATAATAGGTCGGAGACCAGCTTCCCCAATCTCCCCGGCTGCTGTAATGGTATCCTGTTCCGGTCCACATAATTCTTGTCCAGTATCTGGTCGGGACGCTATAATCTGCTCCGGTCAATGTTTTGGTAAGTTTCTTTTCTTTAATATCATAAACGCCGGTTCTTGTAATCCGGTCTGGGGTTGCCTTTCCGGTAATACAATTCGTGCTGAAGACAAGCTTTCCTTTTTTATAAACGTAGACCATCTGTTCTGTCAGATCAACCTCGCTGTAATTTTGTGTATCCCAGTCATTTTCTTTCTTGTTGTAATCCATTCGATAGCCTTTATGACTATATACCGGCTTTAGAGTCGTCAGCAGGGCTTTCTGATTTTCTTCATTTGGTTTCTTCTGGTAGGCTTTGACGTTGCTTTCCTCCGGAGACTTTTTCAAAATCTTCATCGTCTGACTAATTACCTTATCGTAATCAATCCTCCAGCCGTAATCACCACCGCTTACTTTTATCTTTTTCCCGGAGTGGGTTTTAAAAGTACGGGCAATCCCCTGAGTTTTATATTTCAAGCAAAAGTCTTCCAGCCATTTTTCCACGGAAGATTGATTGATTTTCACTGTATGTTTTTTAGTATTGACTTTAATACAGTCTTTCAGGGTTTCCGGTCCCAGAGTTTCCTTTACATTATTTCCCATATCCCATTGAATCCAATGCAGAAGATAATTATTATAAGTCTTCTGCATTTCTTTCAATTCTTTATCATTTTCATACAAGCCCGGTTTTTTGTATACTTCAGGATATGCATCCTGATCTTTAAGATTCAGCGTACCACTCAGAGATTCCACTGCCTGTGCTGCCACAGCTCCAAAAACTTTTGTATTCAGAAGATTCCCTTTGACTTCCTTCTGAATCACTCCGTATTGTTTCTTTTCAGAATATACAATCGTAGCATCCTTAGGTTTTACAATGGAATACTCCTTACTTCCGGTTGTTAACACCGATTTTTTCAAAAGATTCTGCAACTTTTTCTCTGAAAATGTGACTGCAGTTACATTTGTCTTATTTTTCCCGCTAAAGAATGAGGTAATTACACTCTGATTATGTTGTGCATTATAAGCATTCTTTACTTTATCTTCGGAGGTAAAGGCAAGATCAATTTCCTGTCCGGTTATGGTATCTTCTCCCTGATCTCGTCCCTTGATCTTTAGTTGATAAGATGCAATGGAGTCCTTCACTTTTTCAATGGATTCCTCATATTTCATGCCTGAAACATCCACTTTGTTAAAGGTACTTCCCGGATACCAGCGATCCTGATAATATGTATGAACGCCAACAGCAGTCCCGATGATGACAGCTGCGGCGATTCCTCCAATGATTCCCCCCTGTTTTTTTGTAATCCTCATGAAGTTTTCTCCCTCCAAAATGTAAAATCAGCAAATGCCGATTATTCATATAATGGATATTTGTCTGTTAATCCAGTTACCAGCTTCTTCGCTTCTTCCAGCTTCTGATCTAATAAAGTCAAACGGATTGCCTTTGCGATCACTGCCATATCATCCTCTTTTAATCCTCTGGTTGTCACTGCCGGAGTTCCCAGACGAAGTCCGGAAGTCACAAATGGAGATTTTGGATCATTCGGCACTGTGTTTTTATTACAGGTAATATGAACAGAATCTAAAACTTTTTCTGCCTCTTTTCCTGTTAAATCATATTTTTTCAAATCAAGAAGCATCAAATGATTGTCTGTTCCTCCGGAAACAATATCAAATCCTTCCTGAATCAATGCCTGTGCTAAGGCGTCTGCATTTTTAACCACTTGCTGCATATATTTTTTATAGTCATCAGACAACGCTTCTTTAAAGGATACTGCCTTTGCTGCAATCACATGCATTAATGGACCACCCTGAATTCCCGGGAAAATCGCCTTATTAAAGTTATATTTTTCATTGACTTCGTTACTGCAAAGAATCATTCCTCCACGAGGTCCTCTTAATGTTTTATGTGTTGTTGTCGTTGTTACGTGAGCATAAGGAATCGGGCTCTGATGAAGTCCTGCCGCAACCAGACCTGCGATATGTGCCATATCAACCATTAAAACTGCATCCACTTTATCTGCAATCTCGCGGAAACGTTTAAAATCAATCGCTCTTGCATAAGCGCTAGCGCCTGCAATAATCAGTTTTGGTTTGCATTCCAGGGCAATTCTCTCCACTTCATCATAATCGATAAATCCTTCATCATTGACACCATATGGTACACATTTGTAGTTTTTTCCTGACATATTGACCGGACTTCCATGGGTTAAATGTCCGCCGTGATCAAGACTCATTCCCATGTAAGTATCGCCAAGGTCCATCATCGCAAAAAAGACTGCCATATTTGCCTGTGCTCCAGAATGCGGCTGTACATTGGCATACTCGCATCCGAATAATTTTTTTGCACGCTCAATGGCAAGATTTTCCACCACATCGACATACTCGCATCCACCGTAATAACGCTTTCCCGGATATCCTTCTGCATATTTATTGGTCAGATGACTTCCCATTGCCGCCATCACAGCCTTTGATACAAGATTTTCAGAGGCAATCAGTTCCAAATTGGTTCTCTGTCGAGTTAATTCATGTTCCATTGCTTCCGCAATCTCACTGTCATAATTTTTTACTTCACTAAAATCAAACATGGTTCTCTCCTTCTCTTTATTTTTATTCTTGGAACTGCTCTTTCAGCGCTTCCACCGCGCGTTCCACTCGGCTTTCCTTGATTAAAACAGTAATCTTAATTTCAGATGTATAAATCATATGAATATTAATTCCTTTGTTATACAAAGCTTCGAACATTTTTGATGCCGCTCCGCTGTTGGACATCATGCCTGCACCGACGATGGAGACAATCCCCACCTCTTTGTCACTTAAAATTTCTTCATAGTCTGTCTCTGGAAAAGCATTTTTCAGCGTCACAACCGCATGATCCGCATCCTCTTTTGCCACCACAAAAGAAATATCCTTATTATCCCCATGTCCAATGGACTGAAGAATTAATTCCACATTAATTTTTTCATCGGCAATCGCTCCAAATACTTTTGCTGCAATTCCCGGCTGATTCTTAATTCCCTTGATAGCGATCAGCGCCACATCAGAATTGGACTGAACACCGCTGAATAACATTTTCTCCATTTTAATCTTCCTCCTCTGCCTTGGAAAGTGCAATTCCAAGTTCTTCTAATTGTATTTTATCCACAGCTCCCGGAGCCTCCGTCATAAGACACGATGCATCCTTTACTTTCGGAAAAGCAATCACATCACGAATGCTTTCCTCTCCTGTCAACCACATCACCAGACGATCCAAACCATATGCCAGTCCTGCATGAGGCGGAACTCCAAATTGAAAAGCATCCAAGAGGAATCCAAACCGGCTGTGAGCATCCTCTTTCGTAAATCCCAAAGCATCAAACATCTTTTCCTGAATCTCGTTTTGGTGGATACGGATGGATCCTCCTCCAAGTTCTGTACCATTTAAAACAATATCATATGCTTTCGCGCGCACTTGACCCGGTTTTGTATCCAGAAACTCCAAATCTTCCTCAAATGGCATTGTAAACGGATGATGCATTGCAGTATACCGGTTCTGCTCTTCGCTCCACTCCAGGAGAGGAAATTCCGTCACCCACAAAAACTTATATTGAGACCGGTCAATCATATCGTATTGCTTTGCAATGTGTAAACGAAGGTTCCCAAGAACATCAAATACCACCTTGTCCTTATCGGCTGCAAACAAAAGTAAATCTCCTGCCTGTCCTCCCATCGCCCGAATCAGAGACTGCATTTCTTCCTCTTTCATAAATTTCGCAAAAGATGATTTCACACTTCCATCACTTTTTAACTGAATATAAGCCAGCCCTTTGGCGCCAAATTCTTTGGCAAAATCCACAAAAGCATCAATTTTTTTGCGTCCCAAATCTCCAAGTCCGGAGGCATTGAGTCCCCGCACAGAACCGCCCTGTTCCAATGCACCTTTAAATACCATAAAATCACAGCCGGAAACTATTTCTGAAACATTGATTAATTCCATGCCAAAACGCATATCCGGTTTATCAGAGCCAAAACGATCCATTGCTTCCTTATAAGTAAGACGCGGCATCGGAAGTTCCACATCCACATCTAAAACTTCTTTAAAGACTTTTTGCATCAAACGCTCATTGACATCAATGACATCATCTACATCCACAAAAGAAAGTTCCATATCAATCTGCGTAAACTCAGGCTGACGGTCAGCGCGCAAATCTTCATCGCGGAAACATTTCGCAATCTGATAGTAGCGATCAAAACCAGAGCACATCAAAAGCTGTTTAAAAAGCTGAGGTGACTGCGGCAGACCATAAAATTCTCCCGGATGCACACGACTCGGCACCAGGTAATCTCTGGCTCCCTCCGGTGTACTTTTTCCTAAAATCGGGGTTTCAATTTCTAAAAAGCCTTCATCCCCAAGGAAGTTACGAACAATTCTTGTCACGTGATTCCGAATTCGCAGATTTTTCTGAAGATTTGGTCTGCGCAAATCCAGATAACGATATTTTAATCGAAGCTCATCTTTTACCGTCTGATCTGCATCGATTGGAAACGGAGGAGTCTCAGATTCTGATAAGATTCTAAGGTGATGCACCTGAATCTCAATATCACCCGTCTTTAAATTTTCATTGATGGCAGCGCTCCTTTTTTCCACAGTACCCACCGCTGCAATTACAAATTCACTCCTTAAGGAATTTGCTTTCTCATAATCACCTTCCGACAAAGCTTCTTCATCAAATACTAATTGCAAAAGACCGGAACGATCCCTTAAATCGATAAAAATCAGACTTCCTAAGTTTCTTCTTTTCTGTACCCATCCCATAACCGTCACTTCTGTTCCAATCATCTGTCGATTCACTTCTGTACATCGATGGGATCTGGCCAAACCTGACATTGATTCTGCCATGATATTATTTCCTCCTTCATCTTTTCGCTGACAGCAAAGGCAGAATCCTATGAAACGGTTCTGCCTTTTTTATTTACTCGAGTAATGAGCCAAAGCCCAAGTCTTCTTCAAACCTTTGCCAATGCCGTGAACATGCTCTGCTTTACAAAGCAGACTTCCCCGCATGTTTATGCGTCCGTTCTCACAAGAATCTGTTCAATCTCTGCTGCATAAAGTACATGATAATCTTTATCCGGATACCACTGAGCATCCAAAGATTCCTGTGTTTCTACAAAGCCAGCCGGATCCATCGGCTGCGTATATAACTTCTTACAAATGAAAACAATTTTTGCCTCTTCAAAAAACGGAATTCCATTGGCATCTGTTGGCGTCAGACGGGTTTTTGCAATCTTATCCTCATCTCTGCCTGACACACTTCCTAAATAACTTAGGTCCTTTTTAAAGGTATCGTCATAAAATGACAGGGTAAATGATTCAGACTGATCCACAAATTCCTTTGTATATCTTTGGGGTCTTAGTACAATGACCGCAACATTTTTCCCCCACATTACGCCGAAACCGCCCCAGGACGCAGTCATGGTATTTACCTTTCCTTCCTGATTTTTTGCGGTAACAAGCATCCATTCTTTTCCAATTAAGCGAAATGCGCTCTGATCAAACTCTTCCGGAGCCACAATTGTATATTCACTCATGCGTTGTTATCTCCTTTCTTATGAATCTTTACTTATTATATATGATTTTTCTTTAAATGTCACCACTAAGAGGATGATTCTCATTTTTCTTTGAGATATCGATCCACCTGATCCAGAGAAACAACGGCAGACTCCCCTGTTTCCATGTATTTTACCGTTGCCTCATTTTTGAGAAGTTCATCCTCTCCAATGATCATTGTATTTTTTGCATGGATTTTATTTGCATATTTCATCTGCGCTTTTACACTTCGTCCAAGATAATCGGTCTCTACGACAAAACCTTTGGAACGCAGCTGCGTCACAATTTGATATGCCTTCGCTTTTGCTTTATGACCGAGAATCCCCACATACAGATCCAGATCTCTGGTGCACGGAAGTTCTACTTTTTCCTCATCCAGAAAGTATAAAATTCTCTCAACACCCATTCCAAATCCAACCGATGGCTCGGAAACTTTCCCGTCAATTTCATGAACAAGATTATCATAACGCCCGCCTCCGCATAGAGTAAACCCGTCCTGATTCACAAACTCAAATACTGTTTTCGTATAATAATCCAATCCCCGCACAATTTCTGTATCAACTTCGTAAGGAATTTTCAGTTCATCCAAAAGCTCCTTTAATTCCTCAAAATGCGCTCTGCATTCTTCATCTAAATAATCAATCGTTCTTGGAGCATTCTTTACAATTTTTTTACATTCCGGCACTTTACAGTCAATCACGCGCAGAGGATTTTTCTTCATACGCTCTCTGCAAGTCGGACAAAGCTGATCCTCATAATTCTTTAAATATGTCACCAAAGCCTCGTTGTATTCTTTCCGGCATGTTTCGCATCCGATACTGTTAATATGGAGTTTTGCATCTTGAAGTCCGATTTTTTTAATAAAAGACGACACTAAAGTAATTAATTCTATCTCTGCCAACGGACTCTCTGCCCCGACAAATTCCACTCCAAACTGGTGATGCTGCCGCAGACGTCCGCTTTGAGGTTTTTCATATCGAAATGCCGGCGTGACATAAAATAGTTTGATTGGCTGAGGATCGTTTGCCATTCCATGTTCCAAATATGCGCGAATTGCCCCGGCAGTTCCCTCCGGCTTTAATGTGATGCTTCTGTTTCCTCGATCTTCAAATGTATACATTTCTTTCTGTACAACATCTGTTGTCTCCCCAACGCCTCTTTGAAATAAAACAGTATGCTCAAATACCGGTGTAATAATTTCGTGAATATTATAGGATGCACACAATTCTCGAAACGCCTGTTCTAAATATGTGCGTTGATCCATTTCTTTTCCAAACCAGTCCTTGGTTCCTCTCGGTGCTTGTGTAATCATGATTTTTCCTCCTCAAACTCATCCAAATTTCCTTTTTCAATCAAACTTTCCATTGCCTGAGAAAATGCAACCCTCTGAAAGGCAAGGAACACTTTCATATCAAAATTTTTTACATCATCAATCATCACATCCAATGCAGTCTCCACATCAAATCCCTCTCGATAATCTCGATTGGAAATCAGCGCTCCAAAAATATCACATACATGCATAATCCTTCCGGCTAACGGTATTTCTTTCCCCACCAAATGATGAGGATATCCTGTTCCGTCATAATGTTCATGATGATACAATACGGCATCAAGAACAGCCTGCCGATATCCGCAATCTACCAAAATCGCATAAGCGATTGCCGGATGCATGCGCATATACCGCTTTTCATCCACGGCAAGAATTTCTTTTTCCTTTTCATTCATATAAAAACTCAGTCGGACTTTTCCAAGATCATGGAGCAATCCCGCAACTGCAAGATCATAGCAGGTTTCTTTATCAAGCTCCAATTCCCTGCCCACCAGGTAAGCCAGATTACTAACAATGATTCCATGACTGATTGTTTCTCGAAGATCCGCCTGAATGGGCGTTTCAATATCTGTTCTTCCATAACGGACTGCCATAACAAAACTCCTATCATCTGCTCATCTTTAATTCTTTTCTCTGAATAATTTCATCAATTCGTTTGATATATTGTCTGACATCTTTTAAATTCTCAATGCGGTCTACCAAAGGTTTTCCCTGATGGACAATTTTTGATGAAGTCCCTGCACCAACTGCTATAATATCATGTAATTCCTCCATAATCAAAATATTATAGAGACATTCTTTCTTTTCTTTGGCATACCCGACATTTTCCAAATTCCCTGGAATATTTTTCTGACGATATAAATAATATGGTTCCATCTCCATATCTTTTGCACATTGGCTGGCATATGTAATCATTCCATTATCCGCCCCAAAGCAATAAAATTCTTTCTGGCGGTTCAGCCCGGAAGAACGTTTCAGCGCCAAAGCGTGCACTGTCAGACTTTCGGGGTTCAGTTTTTTGATTTCCTCATAGGTGTGAGTCAATTCTGCCATTCCTTCTCCCGGCAGACCGCAGATCGTATCCATATTAATATTATCAAATCCCAGCTCTCTTGCCAGATAAAATTTCTCTTTTACCTCTGCTGCACAATGGCTGCGGCCAATCAAAGCCAGAGTTTTATCATTCATAGTTTGCGGGTTAATACTGATTCTTGTAATTCCGTACTCCTTCAATATCCGCAGTTTTTCTGCATCCAGGCTGTCCGGGCGTCCTGCCTCAACAGTAATCTCGCGGATTTTCGAGAACGGAAATCTTTGCTCCAGCTGCTCCAAAAGATAAGCCAGCTGCCGACTGTTCAGAGATGTGGGCGTTCCGCCTCCGATATATAAAGTCTGAAGCTCTCTGCTGCCATAGGATCGCTTCACAAAATCAAGCTCCGCACACAGAGCTTGTAAATATTTTTCAACCAGATCTTTGTGAGACTCTATGGAATAAGAGGTAAAAGAGCAATAAAGACAGGTACTGGGACAAAAAGGAATCCCAACATACAGGCTATATCCTTTTTTATACGGCACAGTGTTCAAAAGTGCTCTCTCTTTCTCCACCACTTCGGTACAAAGAACTGCTTTTTCTTTTGCGGTAAGATATTCTTTTTCAAATTTTTCTATAATTTCAGGAGCTGTCTGTTGGTGATTCCATCCATCAAAAGCAATTTTTGTCGGACGAATCCCCGTAAGAGTTCCCCACGGCAGCTGTTTCTTAAGAGCTTCTGAAAGTACGCGATAGATTCCCCTTTTCATTCGGTTCTTAAATTGTTTCTTATTTTCATAATCCCCACAGAGCACCGTTTCATTGATCGCTGCACCTTTCTGATAGAGCTTTATCGTCACCTTCTGATCATCATAAGAAACCTCCAGAATAAAATCATAGATAGAATCAACGCGGCTCGTCAATTCTATCTTCTCTCCCAGCATAAATGCTAATATTAAACTCCGAATATCGTATTCATAAATCGTTTTATTTTGAATCAGACCGATCATAAAAAGCTATTGCAGAAACGGATTGCTTCTGCTTTCCTCCTCTATGGTCGTCGGAGGCGTATGCCCGGAAAAAACTTTCGTCCACGGAGGAAGTGCGAACAGCTTCGTGCGAATCCCCGCCAGTAATGCGCTCAAATCCCCTGTTGGAAAGTCCGTTCTTCCAATGCTTCTTTGAAAAAGAGTATCTCCTGAGATCAGCCATCCATAGTCTGCAAAATAATAGCAGACGCCACCTTTGGTATGCCCGGGAACATGGATACATTTCATTTTCGTTCCAAGAATTTCAACTTCTTCCCCATCTTTCACAAGACAATTTGCTTTCAAAGAAAGGTTCCATCCCATCATAGAGGATAAATTCAGATTTGGATCTGCCAATACCTCCGCCTCATCTTCATGAAGATAAATTTTAAGTTCCGGCTTTTTCTCCAGAAGATAAGGGAGCGCCATAATATGATCAAAATGCCCGTGCGTCAGACAGACTGCCGTAAGATTGAGCTGATTTTGCCTGAAATATTGCCAGATCCGCTCTCCCTCATCTCCCGGATCAAAGATGATTGCCTCTTTTGTCTCCGTATTTTTTATAATATAACTGTTGGTCTGCATCTGACCCAGACACATCATTTCCAATTCCAATGGCCTGTCAAGCTTTAATGTTTCTTTCATTTTCTCACCTATCCTGCTGTTCTCTCAATGTCAATCACGCCCTCAACATTTCGGATTTTTGCAATAATGCGATTTAACTGCTCCACTCCCGTAATATCAAAAGACATACTTAACGTTGCCCTTCCCTTTTTATTATTTGAAACGTTGATTGTAATAATATCAATATCAAGCTCCAGAAAAATTCTGGATACATCCGCCAAAAGTCCTTTCCGGTTATTGGCATAAATATTAATCTCTGTTGTATACGTCTGATTTGTATCTTCTTCACGAACCTGCCATTCTGCCTCAATCAGCCGCTGCCGATCGGACTCCGGCATGCTCAGAAGATTCACACAGTCTGTCCGGTGAATGGAAATACCCCGTCCCCGTGTAATGAATCCTACAATTTCATCTCCCGGAACCGGATTACAGCATTTTGAAAAGCGCACTGCCACATCATCGGCTCCTCGTACAACGATGCCGCCTTTTGATTTCTCATCCTTCTTCTTCTCCTGCGGAACTGCTTCCTGTGTCTTTTTTAAAATCTGTTCGTCCGTCACCTGCTGCTTCTTATGCTTTCGGTCTTCCTCCAGCATTTTATTAACAACCTGGCCTTCTTTTAAACCTCCGTGACCTACCGCCGCACAGACAGCATCCCAATCTTTAAATCCATATTTTAATTCTACTTTTTTAATATATTCCGGCTTCATAAGATCTGACAGCCGAATGCTCTTGCCTTTACAATATTTTTCCAAAAGCTCTTTGCCCCGGACAATATTCTCTTCTTTAAACTGTCGTTTAAACCACTGGTTAATTTTGCTTCTCGCCTGAGCAGATTTGACAATATTCAGCCAGTCGCGGCTTGGTCCTTTGGAGTTTTGTGAAGTAATAATTTCCACCCGGTCTCCGTTTTGTAAATGATAATCAAATGGAACCTGCCTTCCATTGACTCTTGCCCCAATCATTTTATTGCCCACCGCACTGTGAATGGCATAAGCAAAATCAATCGGGGTAGATCCGTTTGCAAGATTCTTCACGTCACCATTCGGGGTAAAACAGTATACTTGCTCTGCAAACAGGTCCAGATTGGTTTTTAAAAGGCTTAAAAATTCTTTATTATCATCCATATCCCGCTGCCATTCCAGAACCTCTCGAAGCCAGCTTAATTTTTCTTCTTCTTTATTTACTCCTTTGGTATTCCTATCTTCTTTATATTTCCAGTGAGCCGCAATACCATATTCAGCGACACGATGCATTTCAAATGTTCGGATCTGAATTTCAAAAGGATGTCCTTCCGGTCCGATCAGCGTCGTGTGCAGTGATTGATACATATTGGGTTTCGGCATTGCGATATAATCTTTGAATCTTCCCGGAATCGGTTTATACATTTCATGGATAATTCCCAAAGCCGCATAACAATCTTTTACTGTATCCACTTTAATTCTCACAGCAAATAAATCGTAAATCTGATCAATGGTCTTGTTTTGATTTACCATTTTTTTATAAATGCTGAACATATGCTTTACACGGCCGTCAATCTCTGCCTGAATCCCAGCCCTTTGAATATGCCCCCGGACTTCCTCTACAATCTCTTTGATAAAGGCCTCCCGCTCATCCTTGGCAGAATCAAGAGACCGCTCCAGCTCTTTATAGACTTCCGGTTTTAAATATCGAAGGGAAAGATCATCCAACTCTACTTTGATCTTGGAAATTCCAAGCCGATGTGCAATCGGAGCATAAATGTCCATTGTTTCTCTGGATTTTTCTTTTTGTTTCTCCGGACGCATAAACTGCATCGTCCGCATATTGTGCAGACGATCCGCCAGTTTAATTAAAATTACACGAATATCCTTCGCCATAGCCAGAAACATTTTGCGCAAATTTTCTGCCTGAACTTCTATTTTATCTTTGGAATAGCTTAATTGCCCGAGCTTTGTGACTCCGTCTACCAGACATGCTACTTCCTCTCCAAATTCTCTGACAAGTCCTTCATGGGTTGCCTCGGTATCCTCCACAACGTCATGAAGCAGCCCTGCCATGATAGTCTCTTTATCCAGTTCAAGCTCTGCTAGGATAATGGCAACACAAATAGGATGAATAATATATGGTTCTCCCGACTTTCGCTTTTGCCCGTCATGAGCTTTAAAAGCTATCTGATAAGCCTTCTTCACGGCTTCCACATCTTCTTCATCATAAATATTTTGCATGGTAGTAATCAGCTGTTGCCTTAATTCCTCCGGCGGAGTAAAACTTTCCGGACTGCTGATATCCTTTTTCACACGATTCATATTTGTTCTGCCTTCCTGTTTCATGGATACCTCTTGTTTCTAACCTCTATTTTTTCAGCTTGGATTCACAATAAATACAGCGGTAAATCTGATTTTCTTTATCCGCCAAACGAAATACATGGTCAATCTCCTGCTCTACGGATGTAATACATCTTGGATTTTTGCATTTGGCAATGTTAATAATGGTCTCTGGCAGTTCCACTTTATGTTTTGATTTCACACCGCCATTTTCAATCATACAAACCGTTACATCCGGATCAATATAACCTAACACATCAAAATTCACTTCAAAATTATCCGAAATTTTGATAATATCTTTTTTCCCCATCTTATTGCTTTTCACATTTTTGATGATCGCAACACTGCAGTCCAGACGATCGAGCCCAAGACTTTGATAAATATCCATTCCCCTGCCTGCTGTAATATGGTCCAGCACAATTCCATTTTTAATGCTATCAATATTCATTTGCTTTCACCCCCAGCAATTCCATAATCAACGCCATTCTTACATGCTTTCCATTTAAAACCTGTCGAAAATAGCACGCCCGCGGATCTTGATCCACCTGTATAGAAATCTCATTTACACGCGGAAGCGGGTGAAGAATGGATAAATCTTTCTTTGCATTCTTTAATTTATCCATATCAAGAATATAACTGTCTTTTAGTCTTATATAGTCAGCTTCGTTGAAAAAACGTTCTCTCTGGACACGAGTCATATAGATCACATCCAGTTCCGGCATCACATCCTCCATCTTCTCTACCTGTCGAAAAGCAATCCCTTTTTTCTCAAAAACATCTTTTTTTAAATATTCCGGAATCTGAAGCTCCTCCGGAGAAATCATAATATATTGAATATTTTCATATCTGGATAACGCTTTAATCAGGGAATGTACGGTCCTTCCAAACTTTAAATCTCCGCAAAATCCAATGGTAAAATTATGAAGACGCCCTTTTTCTCTTCGGATTGTCAGCAAATCCGTCAATGTCTGCGTAGGATGATTGTGCCCCCCGTCCCCGGCATTGATTATCGGAATACCGGCATATTTGGATGCCACCATCGGCGCGCCTTCCTTTGGATGGCGCATTGCAATGATATCTGCATAACAGGCAACGGCCCTCGCAGTATCGGCAACGCTCTCTCCCTTCGATGCGGAAGAGGAATCCGCCGAAGAAAATCCAAGAACATTTCCTCCCAATTCCAGCATTGCAGCCTCAAAACTCAGCCGTGTTCTCGTGCTTGGCTCAAAGAATAACGTTGCCAGTTTTTTATGTCTGCACACATCCTGATATTTCTCAGGATTTTTGGAAATATCATCCGCAAGATTTAACAAACCGTCAATGTCCTCTACACTTAGATCCATAGGATCTATCAAATGTTTCATAACAATGTTCCTCCTAATTGCTTATCCTTATTCCAATTCTACATTTTTCGACAGTTAGTGTCAATTCTTTACTTCTGATTTTAAACGAAGAAACCCTTTTTCTTCCATAAATACGGGACGATAAGACATTTTAGCTCTGCGAAGTCCTTCTTCCCCCAAATCTTCTTCGCGGTTTACATAGCGAAACCCTTCCATCTCATGCAGCACAAACTGCTGATTGATCATCGGATAAGCTCCCTGGATTTCAGGAAACGCCTTTTCAATGTGAACTACAAAGGTATCCGGATTCAGAGCCGGCTCGCCAATGGAAAATGCTACAATTTTCCCATCGGCTCTTAAAACGCCTCCCACAAGTCCAAGCTCTTTATAATAGATCAGACTGTTTTTGGATACACAAATTTCTTCATGCTTCTCCAAATCTTGCGGATCACAATTGGCAAGCTTCCATTCCATCAGCATTGCTAGGGTCTCCAACTGATTTTCATCGGAAAGCTTTTCATAGGACCACTGATGGTTATCCTCAAAGCGGTGGATATGGTTTCTCTTTCCATGCAGTTTTTTTCCGCTCAGAGTCGCAAGCTTTTCTCGATCGTAAATATAATCTGCCTCGTCGCGATCATATTCAATTTCATAGATTTCTCCAAACATTTTCAGGAATTCCTCTTCCATTTCATGTGTCACGCCGTGAAGTACAAATGGAACTCCCTGCTTTTTACATTCTTTCATCAAACATTCTAAAACTTTTTTCTTGTCTCCCTTTCCCATAGGAAACGAAAAAGAACCGCCTTCTTCTTCGGTATGTGCAACAAACAGTCCGTCGATAATCGCATACGTCATATCATAAAACCGGTTCCATAAAATAATATTCGCGGTATTAAAATCACAGCTTCTCGTAGAATCCTGTGTCAAATAATAATCTAATTCCTCTTTGTCTTCCAAAGTCGGTGTTTTAAATTCCATTTTACTACTCCTTATTTTCATCAGTCATGAAGGAACCTCTCTCTTATCCATTTTCCTGTTCCTCATTATATCATCTCGATCAATTCTCTTCCATTTTCTTTTTTGATACAAAATATTTGGTTTATTTATGATAAGGCTGACAATTTAAAATCCTATATGCCCGGTAAATCTGTTCTAACAAAATAACCGAAGTCAAGGACCCATTTTGACAAAAGGATGACACATGAAATTTTTCCATTTGATAAGAATCAAAATCTCCAATATAAAAATAAACTTTGGATTCGCCTACAACTGAAAGATCACTGATCATCTCTGCAAACTCCTCACTCTTCTTACTGTCACGCCCCGGCGTTACATAAAAATGTTTTCCGGGCTGCGACATTACTCTCTCCAACTTCTTTTGATTTTTCTGATAAAACACGGAAACTTTTGCATAAGCGCTCAGTCGTTTTAAATACTCTTCTATTGCCTGCTGATACATGTTAGGATCCTGTGTTTTTTTCTGAAAAAGATAGATTTCAAATCTCATCATAAGCCTAATGATCCTCTAAAAATTCTTTCAGCTGACGGTCTGCCCGAATCGCTCTTTCATACCTTTTATTGACTCTGCGAATGAGCGATCTGACCTCCCTGCTGTTTTGACTTTGTTTTTTGGCATTTTCTATATTCTTTGTATCCCGCTTATCATTATTGCAGATACGAAATGAATTTCCGGATTTCACTACATAATAAGCCGTCATACCAGGGGCTGGCGTTTTGATATTTTTTATCTTCATCTGGTATGTAACATAGACAAGATAAGAATTCTGATCTGCTCCCCGCTGTGTCAAATAATCAAGATCCTGATATTCTTCCACATAATTTCTCATACTTTGATACCGCTGCGTCATCTCCTGCTGATCTTCCACCATTGTTTTAAGTTTTGCCAAATCATGTTTTTGCAAATACGCATAATATGTTTCCACAAAATTTTGAGCAGCCTGTGCACGAGCCCTTTCGTCTTCTGATATGCCCTTGTCCAAATCCGAAGTTTCCTGAACTGCTTTCGACGAAATTTCCTGATCTTTTGTATCCTGATTCTCTTTAAAAATCTTTTCATTGGTAAGCTTTGCCGTATATGCCTGATCCAGTTTCCGATAAGCAAAAAAGCATGCCCCAAGAAACAAAATCCAGCTTAATACCATCAAAATCACTGTTGATCTTCTAAGCTTCAATGTCATTCCTCCAATTTTTATCAATATAGCTACAGATTCCTTTTATTATACCTTATCGGGCGTGCTCCGTCCAGTGCGAAGCACGATGTTTTTGCGAGCGCCCCGGAGAGTATGATAAAGTCCTTGAAAAATGGCTGGTAATTAGACATTCAATTTGGCAAATATTCGTAAATATTGTAGAATAAGAAAAAAGAAATATCGCTGATTTATCAAAACAACGAACGGAGAGGGTCTATGAGAATTCAAATTATTTGCGTTGGAAAATTAAAAGAAACATATCTAAAAGAATTGATCAAATATTATTCAGACATCTTAACGAGAAAAATATCTTTCCAGATCATTGAAGTGGCAGATGAAAGAATACCGGACAACGCCAGTGAAAAAGAAGAACAAAAAATTAAAGAGACAGAGGGGAAAAGAATTCTTGCAAAGCTTCCTACGGATGGCATGATCATACCACTGTGTATCGAAGGATGTTCTTATTCCACAGAACAATTTCAAAAGAAATGGAACCAATGGAAGCAAGAAAGTATCCCCAACGTCACTTTTATCATCGGAGGGTCTCTTGGTCTGTCCCAAGAGGTCATTTCCTGCGGAAATCTAAAACTCAGCTTCAGTCATATGACCTTCCCCCATCAGCTTATGCGATTGATTTTAGTTGAACAAATCAGTCTTCTTGCAATATAGGAATTTGAAAGTTAAAGTGACTTTGTCCGCTTTATCTTTAGAAATCGCTGTTCAGCGCCGCTTCAAACATCCGGTAAATTTCCGGATGTTCTTTTTTTACATTGAATGGTTTCAAGTCTTTGCCCACCATCCCGTGAGTCGTTTTTCCCTCAGCGATGACTTCCCCATCGCGAATCACTCGATAAGAAAACTCCAGACGAACCGGCGTCAATTTTGTCAGAAAGACATGAACCTCCAGCTGATCTTCATAAAATGCAGCCTTTTTATATTTACATTCCAGTCCGGTCAGCGGAGTGATGATACCTGCCTTTTCAACATCGGTGTATGTAATTCCTGTTTTTTTAATAAACTCCGTTCTTGCAACTTCAAACCAAATGGGATAGTTGCTATGATGGGCAATTCCCATCTGATCTGTTTCTGCATATCGGACTTCAATCATTGAAATACCTTCCATCACTGCCTCCTGCATTTTCTTTCTATTGTAATCTATTGGAGTTTTTCTGTCAAAGCTTCCTTCTCCTTCGCATTAGCCCTCTGTCCGATCAACGTTCGATAAAGCACCCAGGCAAACACTGCCGTTACAATTTCCGCAATCCAAAAACTATGCCAGACGCCTTGAACTCCCAGCGCCATACTCAAAAGATATGCTGTCGGAACAATGACCACTACATAACGAAGCAACGAGATCAAAAATGACTGAATTCCCTTTCCAAGAGCTTCAAATGCTCCCGCGGAAACAACAGATACGGCAGATGCGGCAAAACCAATACAAATGAAGCGAAGTGCTTTGGCTCCTTCTTCCAACGTCTCCGGATTCTGGGTGAATAATCCCATCAAATTCTGGGGCCAGGCAAGACAAATGCCAGTTCCGACAACCATAATCCCAGCGACAATGCAAAAGCTTGTTCCGTAAATCTTTTTTACCCTCTGAAATTCTTTTGCTCCGTAATTATAACTCATCAGAGGACGCATTCCCTGAATCATACCATTTGCCGTCAAATACAAAAACGTTTGAAGCTTATAATAGACGCCTAAAACAACAACATACGTCTCACCAAAAGAAGCAAGTATTCCATTCAAGGCTGACACCAGAAATGATGGCAGCGCCATATTCAGCGTTGCAGGAATACCGATCGCATAAAGTTGAAAGCCACACCGCTTTTCTAATTTCCAATATTTTTTTTGAACTTTCACATGAATCGGCCGCAGAAAATATACAACCAGATAAATAATAAGAGCACTTGTCTGTCCAATCCCGGTTGCCAGCGCAGCTCCCTGAATTCCCATCTTCGGAAACGGACCCAATCCGAAAATCAGAACAGGATCTAAAATAATATTTAAGACGCATCCGGTCATCAAACTTATCATTGTAATAACCATTTTCCCCACCTGGTCCTATGTCAAGAAAAAGTACAAATTAAATGTAACCATTTTTTCTCTGTTCTGAGCAAAGTTCAACTTGCTATTTTTACTG
>CAJMHU010000024.1 GCA_905213305.1 uncultured Anaerostipes sp. | reverse complement strand
GTCTTGGATATGGAGATAATACCAAGGCAGCTTTGATGACAAGAGGAATTGCGGAATTATCTCGCCTTGGAGTTGCGTTGGGAGGAAAACCGGAGACATTTTCAGGCCTGACCGGTGTGGGAGATTTGATTGTAACCTGTACCAGTGTACACAGCCGTAACCGCAAGGCGGGATATTTGATGGGAAAAGGAATGACGGCAGATGAGGCAATGAAAGAAGTAAAGATGGTAGTGGAAGGTGTATATTCAGCCAAAGCAGCTTTGGGACTTGCAAAAAAATGCGGTGTTTCCGTGCCGATTGTGGAATCTGTGAATCGCGTACTTTTTGAACATGCCGATCCAAAAGAGGAGGTTATGAATCTTTTGCTGAGGGAACGTAAAAAAGAGTATCATAGCCTGGAATGGGAGAAAGAAGATTAAAGAGACAAGAATAATGGAGGAATGGTGACGATGGAATCATGGAAATCAAAATCAAAGGAAGAATTGCAGGCACTGAAGGCAGAAATTGATAAAAAATATGGGGAATGGAAAAATAAAAATTTGTCTTTGGATATGTCAAGAGGAAAACCGGCGCCGAGCCAAATTGATTACAGCAATCAGATGTTGGAAGCTATGGAAGATTATCATACGGAAGCAGGGATGGATGTCCGCAACTATGGCGTATTAGATGGAATTCCCGAGATGAAGCAGCTCTTTAGCGAATTGCTGGATATTCCGGCACAGCAGCTGATTGTAGGAGGAAATGCCAGTCTGAATCTGATGTTTGATGCGATGATGCGATTGTATGTCTTTGGAACTATGGGAGAAAAACCATGGGGACAGCTGGAAAAAGTGAAATTTCTCTGTCCGAGTCCTGGATATGATCGTCACTTTACCATTAGTGAAACGTTGGGAATGGAATTGATTCCGATAAAAATGACAAGTTCAGGTCCGGATATGGATCAGGTGGAACAGCTTGTGGCGGAGGACGCCTCAATCAAAGGAATCTGGTGTGTTCCGAAGTATTCCAATCCTCAGGGAATCTGTTACAGTGATGAAACTGTGAGTCGTCTGGCATCTATGAAGACTGCTGCGAAGGATTTTAAAATTTTCTGGGATAATGCATATGGTGTTCACTGGGTATTTGAAGATGTGGAAGTAAAGGATATTTTAAAAGAATGTGAAAAAGCAGGAAATCCAAATCGCCCGTATTATTTCTTTTCCACATCTAAGATTTCTTTTCCGGGCGGCGGAGTATCTATGGTTGCCGCAAGTGAAGAAAACATTTCGGAAATTAAAAAAATTATGGGAGCTCAGACCATTGGATTTGATAAAATCAATCAGCTTCGTCATGTACAGTTTTTCCGGAATGCAGAGGGTGTCCGCAGTCACATGAAAAAATTGGCAGAAAGTATGAGACCGAAATTTGAGACGGTGCTCAATACTCTGGAGGAAAAATTAGGCGGCAGTGAATTAATCTCATGGGAACGTCCGAAGGGGGGATATTTTGTATCCGTTGACGTTCTTCCGGGATGCGCAAAGGAAGTTGTGCGTCTTGCAAAAGAAGCAGGGGTTGTTTTGACCGGTGCGGGAGCGACCTATCCGCTGCAGCAGGATCCGCAGGACAGCAATTTAAGGATTGCCCCAAGTTATCCGACTGTAGAAGAACTGCAGCAGGCAATGGAATTGTTTTGTGTCTGTGTTATGAAAGCAGGAGTGGAAAAACTTCTGGAAGCGTAAAAGTTAAGATTGGAAATATTCATTGATTTGAGTGCTGTGAAAGAGTTGTTACTTTTTCACAGCCTTTTTTTCTGATAGGACTAGTACAGAAATTATTGATTCTATAAATTTCTGTACAATTTGTACTTTATTATGATAAAATAGTAAAAAATCAAAAAGGAGTGATTCCATGAAATTTACAAAGATGCACGGTTGTGGAAATGACTACGTATATGTAAATTGTTTTGAAGAGACAATTAAAGATAAGAGTAAGGCAGCAGAATTTGTCAGTGACCGGCATTTTGGCGTTGGTTCTGACGGAATGATTTGTATTTGTCCGTCAGATCAAGGAGATTTTCGGATGGAGATGTATAATTCTGATGGATCCGAGGGAGCGATGTGCGGCAATGGTGTGCGCTGTATTGCAAAATATGTTTATGATTATGGGCTGACAGATAAAGAAAGAATTGTAATTGAGACAAAAGGCGGCATGAAGGAACTGGAGCTCACAGTAGAAGATGGGAAAGTAGTTCTGGTGAAAGTTGATATGGAAGCGCCGGTGACGGAAGCGGCAAAGATTCCGGCGATTTATGATGATCTTTCGGAAATCATTGATCAGCCGGTGATTGTGGATGATAAGTCTTATCGCATTACCTGTATTTCCATGGGAAATCCTCATGGAGTTGTATTTGTAGATTCCGTGGATGATTTAAATCTTGAAAAACTTGGACCAAAGTTTGAAAATCATCCGATGTTTCCGGACCGGGTGAATACAGAATTTGTGGAAGTAGTGGATGATCACACTATTAAGATGCGGGTGTGGGAGCGCGGATCCGGAGAGACTCTTGCCTGTGGAACCGGCGCGTGTGCCAGTGCATATGCTTCTTATTTAAATCATAAAACAGGCAGTAAAGTTCTTGTACATCTTCTTGGAGGAGATCTGGAAATTGAATATGATCGGGAGAAACATACGATTTTTATGACCGGACCAGCCACAAAGGTTTTTGATGGAGAGATCGAGCTTCCGGAGACAATCCGATAGGGAAAAGAGGCAAGCAGAGAAAAAGGGAGAAAGATCATGATTTTAAAAGATTTATTGGAGCGTTTGGAGTATTCTCTTGTGCAGGGAACCGTGGAAACTACAATTTCGACGTTAGTATATGATTCCAGAAAAATAGAAAAAAACAGTGTGTTTGTATGTATTTCCGGGGCTGCATTTGATGGTCATGAGTTTGCGGCTCAGGCAGCCGAACAGGGGGCAGCAGCGCTGGTTGTAGAAAAAGAAGCAGCGGTGCCGGAAGGAATCACGGTGATTCGAGTACAGAACACAAGACTTGCTCTGGCAGAAATGTCGGCGGCTTATTTTGGGTATCCGGCAGAAGAACTGACGACCATTGGCATTACGGGAACCAAAGGAAAAACTACGACAACTTATATGATACAGGCAGTTTTAGAACATGCAAAGCAGCGCACCGGTTTGATTGGAACCATTGAAACCATCATTGGAGATGAAAGAATTCCTTCTGTGAATACCACACCTGAATCCTATGTGATTCAAGAGTCTTTCCGAAAAATGGCAGATGCGGGAATTCAGAATGTTGTTATGGAGGTCTCCTCTCAGGGGCTGATGCTGCATCGATGCAGTGGTTTTACCTTTGATTATGGAATTTTCACAAACCTGGCGGAAGATCATATCGGAGAAAACGAACATAAAGATATGGATGACTATATTCACTGCAAAAGTCTTTTGTTTCAGCAGTGCAAACAGGGAATTGTCAACGGAGATGATGATTATGTTGAGCGGATTATCAAAGATCATACCTGTCAGATTGAAACATATGGTATGAGTTCCTCCAATGATGTTTACGCAGAACATATCAGAAGAATACAAGAACCGGGGTATCTTGGCGTATCGTATGATTTGAAGGGAAAACAGGAGTATAATGTCCATGTGGATATTCCGGGGGATTTTACTGTCTATAATTCGTTGGCAGCCATTTCGTTATGTCGTCATATGGCAATCCGACAAGAGGATGTTCTTTCTGCTCTAAATACCATTCAGGTCAAGGGACGGCTGGAGATTATAAAGACTCCGGGAGAGTATACGCTGATGATTGATTATGCGCATAATGCCATGAGTCTTGAGAGCCTTTTAACAACGATTCGGAAATATGAACCAAATAAGATTTATTGTCTGTTTGGCTGCGGGGGGAATCGCGCCAGGGCAAGACGTTATGAGATGGGTGAGGTTTCTTCAAACCTTGCGGATTTGACCGTTGTTACTTCTGATAATCCGAGAAACGAAGAGCCGATGGATATTATCAATGATATTTTAGTCGGTGTGCAGAAAGGTCCGGGAGAATATGTCACGATTCCGGATCGGAAAGAAGCCATCCGCTATTGCATGGAACATGCGCAAAAGGGAGATATTGTTATTTTAGCTGGAAAAGGACATGAGGATTATCAGGAGATCAAAGGTGTAAAATATCATATGGATGAGAGAGAATTGATTCAGGATATTCTGCGCTCCTGAGTGTCAGAAAATTTATACTAGATGATGAACTGGAAAATAGATAGGAGAAGAGACAAATGGAAGAAAGAATTACAGGAACAACAAAATTATTTTCGGTGATCGGATCACCGGTGGCACATTCTGCATCCCCGGCGCTGCAGAATTTCGGACTGAAAGCATGCGGAGTCGACGGGGCTTATCTGGCATTTGATATTAAAGAGGATCAGGTGGCAGATTTTGTGAAAACAATGCGTCTTTTGGATATACAAGGATGTAATGTAACCATGCCGGATAAAACGGCGGCAGCGCAAAATATGGATGAACTGTCCCCGGCTTCTGAGTTGATTGGGGCTGTCAACACCATTGTGAATCGGAATGGAAAGCTGTATGGACATATTACAGACGGGGAAGGTTTTGTTGCCAATTTAAAGGATCATGGGGTTAGCGTTGAAAACAAAAATCTTGTATTATTTGGTGCGGGGGGAGCTGCTACGGCTATTTTGGTACAGTGTGCGCTGGACGGAGCAAAATCTATCACGGTGTTTAATCCGAGAGATTCTTTCTTTGAGAGAGCTGAGAAACTTCATGAAAAAGTTCGCGAGAAGGTTTCGGCATGTAAGATTGAATTGTATGATTTGGATGCGAAAGAAGTGATGCGTGAAAGACTTGATGAGGCAGACATTTTGGTGAACGGAACGATGCTTGGAATGAAACCGAAAGAAGATACGACTGTGATCACAGATACCTCCATGTTTCATGAAGGACTGGTTGTAGCGGATGCAGTATATAATCCGGAAGAGACCAGATTGTTAAGAGAAGCAAAAGAGCATGGATGTGTTGCAATTCCGGGAAAAGGAATGTTATTGTGGCAGGGAATCGCTTCTTTTAAGCTATTTACAGGAAAAGATATGCCGGTAGAGGGAGCGAAAAAGTTATTTTTCGGGGAAAAATAGAAAAACCAAAAAAGAGAAAACCAAAAAGACCAGTTTCACAATTTGCTGATTCTGGTCTTTCTTTATTTCATTCTTGCAGAAAAATTAAGATATATTTTTTAGTACATTCCAAAGCTCAGAGCAAAAGCAATGAGTACGGCGATTGGTCCGGTGATAAGTCTGGAAAATAACATTGCCGGAACTCCGTAATTTACTGTATCATCTTCAGCTTCTGCCAGGGTTAACGCAACAGGGACAAAGTCACATCCAACTTGTGAGTTAATAGCGAATAGGGCAGGCAGAGAATATGCCAAAGGAATTGTACCTTTTCCGATTTCGACACCTAAAAGAACTCCGATGACCTGAGCAATTACAGCGCCTGGTCCGAGGACAGGCGATAAAAAAGGAATTGCACAAAAAACAGACAATGCGAGCAATCCCGGAAGACTTCCGGCAAGAGGTTTAATGGTATTTGCCAGAACATTTCCAATACCGGAGTAATTAATGATACCAACAATGATGCTGACAAAGATCATAAATGGAAGTATGTTCTTCAATACAACGTCTAAAGTATCACGACCCGCCTGATAAAAAACATTGACAATACTTCCGATTCCACGTCCGATGGACGTCATAAAGCCGACAATTCCTTTCTGATTGTTTTCTTTCAAAGGAGTGTGGGGATCTGACTGTGAAGAAATATGAGAGGATTCTTCTGAGACTTTGCTTTCTGTAGGTACTGCAGCATCTGCTTCGTCATCCAGAAAGACATTTTCTTCTTTTACTCTGGATACAAAATTCTCCTGTGTGATATATTTCGCGAGCGGACCGGATGGTGAAATCGGATGGATATCAATGGTTTTGACACCCATTTTAGGATATACACCACAACGAAGGGTTCCGCCACAATCAACAACCGCAATGATCATAGTTTCAGGCTCTACTTTATTATTAAATGCATCAACAACAGGAACCTCTAAAAGATCTGCAATCTTTTGGGCTAAAGGATGAATTGTTCCACCGGTTACTGATGCGACGACCTTTTGAGTAGAAGTTTCACTGATGGTAAGGGGACCACCCCATCCGTTTGTTCCACGAGTAATTTTAACAACTGGCTTTTTCATATGTACATCCTCCTATTTTTGTTTTTTTTCACGATTCATTAATTTTCTTGTGACAAACTCAGTGATGTTTCCACGAATAAAAATGACAATAATACCAACAAGAAGATAACGGACGGCTAACGGTGTCGTTGACTGACCGAGTGTGGTAATACCTGAAGCAATTCCTGTCCATACAAATAATTCCGCGGGGTTGGCATGAGGAAACAGACCGGTCAAAGGATGTGCAATTGAAAAAGCCGAATCAATAAAAGCAGGTTTTTCTTCCTCTTCTACAAATCGACCAATGGTGTATGCCATTGGGTTTGTAAGGAAAAACATAGCCATAACGGGAAGCAATGTATATCTTAGAAGACGAAATCGGGTTAATTTTTTAGAGAAATTCATAACCTTTTCTTCACCGACCAGACTGATTAAGGCATTAATGAAAGTTAACAAAACTAATACATTTGGCAAGATACCGGTGATTAAAGAAACCAAATTTGTGCCGCCGGCAGAAACAATACCGGTGAATCCCTCTGCGATTTTTACAACAAAATTCATAGATAATCCTCCTAAATATTTAAAAGATCATAGTTAAGTGGCTCTTTGTTCTAAAGTAGATGTAAGAGCAAGAGCCTGTTGACTGTTAATTAACTTCATAAATCAAAACCACTAATTTCCTCCTTTCTACTAAAAATTCATCAAATGTTGGACTTATTTTAGCGATAATGGATGAAATAAGTCAATGAAAATGGGTATATTGGAACATATTCTACAAAAAGATGTATTGGAAATAAAACAAGTTGCTGAAAATATGTCATTTGTTCCAATGTAAATCAAAAGATTGACAAAAAATTTTCAGAAAGATATTTTAAGTACATAGCAACAAGAAGCAGTACAGAAAGAGGTGCAAACATGAAAACAAAGGCAATTCGTTTATATGGAGTTAAGGATTTAAGATTGGATACATTTGATCTTCCGGAATTAAAGGATGATGAAATTCTTGTAAAGATCATTACGGATAGTGTGTGTATGTCTACATATAAGTTGTGTCAGCAGGGAGAAAAACATAAACGAGCATCCAGGGATTTAAAAAATCATCCTGCGATCGTAGGGCATGAGATGTCAGGAATTATTGTTAAGGTTGGGGAACAGTGGAAAGAAAAATACAAAGAAGGAATGAAATTTACAATTCAACCGGATATGAATTATCATGGAAAAACACTAACTCCGGGATATTATTATGAATTTTGTGGTGGGGATAGTACATACAGCATTCTTCCCAAAGAAGTTATGGAACTGGATTGTTTAATACCATTTGAAGGAGACTCCTTCTTCGAGGCATCATTATCAGAACCTGCTGCGTGCATAGCTGCCGGATATAGAAGAATGTATCACACATCAAAACAAAACCATGAACATACGATGGAAGTAAAAAAAGACGGTTACCAGATTGTTTTGGGGGCATGTGGACCAATGGGGTTAGAATGTGTTGATTATGGACTTCAGATGAAGGATGGAGCAAGAATGATCGTAGCGGTTGATGTCACTGAGGAACGATTAGCTCGAGCAGAGAAAGTATTAATTCCAAGAAATACATATAATAAGCAATTGAAATTTGTAAATGGAAAAGACGAGAAATTAATTGAAAATTTAATGGAACTAACAAATGGTCATGGATTTGACGATGTATTTGTATATGCACCGGTTCAAGCATTGATTGAAGAAGCAGATCAATTACTTGCAGAGGATGGCTGCCTGAATTTCTTTGCAGGACCTATTGATAAAGAATTATCTGCAAGTATTAATTTTTATAATGTACATTATTCAAGAACACATACAGTGGGGTTTACAGGAAGTACAAAAGATGACTTGATCGATACACTCCGTTTGATGGAGGAGGGAATTATTCAGCCAACAGTTATGGTAACGCATATTGGTGGATTAGAGAGTGCGATTGATGCCACCTTGAATCTTCCAAAGATTCCGGGTGGAAAGAAAATGATTTACACTCAGATTAACCTGCCATTAACAGCAATTGATGATTTTGAAGAATTAGGAAAAGAAGATCCATTGTTTGAAAAATTAGCAGCTTCCTGTAAAAATCATCAGGGATGTTGGAATGCAGAAGCAGAGAAAATCTTATTGAATCACTTTAACGTAGATTTAACAAAATAGCAGAAAAGGAGATAGTATATGTTAGTTACATTAAAAGAATTATTAGAAGATGCGAAAAAACAGAAAAAAGCAGTAGGAGCATTTAATGGAACAACGTTAGAGGCGATTCGCGGGACAATAAAAGCAGCGGAAGAATTAAATTGTCCGGTAATCTTACAACATGCTCAAAGTCATGATGATATTATAAGTCTAGATGAGATTGGGCCGATTCTTTTGTACTACGCCAAAAGGGCAAAAGTGCCGGTTGCGGTACATCTGGATCACGGAAGCAGTTTTGAGCGATGTGTACAGGCGATTCGCCTTGGGTTTACGTCTGTTATGTATGATGCATCTGCGAAAGATTTTGAAACAAATATGAAAGAAACAAAAGAAATCGTAAAAATTGCACACGCAGCAGGTGTGAGTGTAGAAGCTGAACTTGGACATGTATTTACTTCAAAATTAGTTGTGGGGGAAGGATCGGTGCAGGATCAGCAAGAAGATTATGAAAATTTTGATGATATTTATACAGATCCGGATATGGCAAAAAAATTTGTTGATGAGACAAATGTTGATTGTCTGGCAATTGCGTTTGGAACAACGCATGGTGTATATTTAACAGAACCTGAATTAGATCTTGACAGAGTGAAGAAAATCAGGAATACTATAAAAATACCATTGGTCATGCACGGGGGATCAGGTGTTTCGGATGCAGACTATAAGGTGGCAATTGAAAATGGGATTTGCAAGGTGAATTACTATACCTATATGAATACTACTGCCGGACAGGCATCAAGTGAATATTGGAAACAGGATCATCCTTTCTTTTACGATCAGATGTCGTTATATGCAACAGATCGATTGAAAGAAGATGTTCAACGGGCTATGAGAGTTTTTCAGAGAATTTAGGAGAGAAAAATGAGTGGTACAGAAGATGTTCGAGTTATGATAGAAATTGCACATATGTATTATGATGAACAATTAACACAGCAGCAAATCGCAAAAAAAATGTGTATGAGTCGTTCTTTGGTTTCGAAGCTTCTGATAAAAGCTCGCAAAGAAGGAATTGTAGAAATAACGATTAAAGATAAAAACCTGTATCCTCATCGCGGGTTGGAAAAAAAGATCGAACAGCTTTTTGGAATAAATGACGTCTTTATTGTTGATACATTCAATAGCAGAGCTCCACGTAAAAAAATAGCTGTTGAAACCAGTAAATATTTGGCAAGAAAAATATCTAAAGCGAAATATATTGCGGTTGCAGCAGGAAGAATGACAAGAGAAATAGCACTGAATTTTACAACATCGTTCCCTTTAACCGGGACGGTGTTTGTTCCCATGTCAGGAGGATTAGGGGAAGAGCGTTGGGAGATTCAAGCAAATAATGTATGCAAGTATTTTGCACATAATTCCGGAGCAAAAAGTGAACAGCTTCATGCGCCGATTATGGTAGATAGTATAATGGCAAGGGAAATTTTAATGAAACAACACTTTATAAAGAATGTTTTGGACAAAGCGAGGAATGCCGATATTGCAATTGTAGGAGTTGGAAATGCGCGGCAATATTTTGAACTGACCGAAAACTATCTTTTGGAGTCCGGACAAGAAGAGAAAAATATGGATATGATCAAGGGTGATATTTCTTATAATTATTATGACAATGAAGGAAAGTTAATAGAGTGCAACTGGAATAAACAGCTGATCGGGATTGAATTGGATGAATTATTAGAAATACCAGAAGTTATTTGTATCGCCACAGAACAAGAAAAAGTGGAAAGTATTTATGTTGCGGTTAAGAATGAGCTGATTACATCATTAATAACAAATGTAGAGATTGCTAATGAATTGATAGAATTGTGCAACAAAGAAGATCATAAAATAAAATGATCCGCATATTTAAATTTGCTCCTGCATATACTTTAACAGTCTATCCAAGGAGGATGTTATGGATCAATTTAATGTATATAAGGATATGAAAGCAAGAACCAACGGAGAAATTTACATCGGCGTTGTGGGACCGGTTCGGACGGGAAAAAGTACTTTTATCAAACGTTTTATGAATCTTATGGTGCTTCCCAATATGGAAGATGATCATGAGAGGAATCGTGCCAATGATGAACTTCCACAGTCCTCAAGCGGTAAAACCATTATGACAACGGAACCGAAGTTTGTTCCAAATGAAGCAGTTTCCATTCAGGTGGAAGACGAAATCGATTTAAGCGTCCGCCTGATTGACTGTGTTGGGTATATGGTAGATGGAGCAACAGGGCACATGGAAGGGGAAGAAGAAAGACTGGTAAAGACCCCGTGGTTTGATTATGAAATTCCTTTTACCAAAGCGGCGGCGATCGGAACGAAAAAAGTTATTACAGAACACTCCACGATTGGCGTGGTTGTAACTTGTGACGGATCGTTTGGTGAAATTGAGGCAAAACAATATGAGAAACCGGAGATGGAGACCATTCATCAATTAAAGACGTTAAAAAAGCCATTTGTTGTACTTCTGAACACAGTACATCCGTACTCAGAAGAAACAAAAAATCTGGCAAGAGAAAAAGAGGAGCAATATCATACAAAGGTTTTGCCCATGAATTTGGAGCAGCTGAAAAAAGAAGATGTGTATTTCATTCTGAAAAGTGTATTGATGGAATTCCCAATTTCATCCATTGGGTTTTATGTTCCGAGATGGACGGAAACTTTATCAAAAGAACATCCCCTGAAAAAGGAATTGCTGGAAACTGCAAGGGAAATTATCAATCAGAAGTCAACCATGAAAGATGTTTATGAAAAAAATGAGACAGAGACAGATCATGGGTACATAAAAAACTGGAAATTAGATACGGTTGCAATGGATACAGGAGAGGTAACCATACAGGTAACGGTGGATGACTCGTATTATTATGAATTTTTAAGCGATACCATTGGATTTCAGATTCAAAATGAATATGAGTTTATTAAAATCATGCGGGAACTGGCACAGAAGAAAAAAGAGTATGAGGAGGTTGGAGAGGCTTTGAATGCAGTGAAGCAGAGAGGGTATGGCGTTGTGACGCCGACAAAAGAGGATATAATCTTGGAAGAGCCGAGAATTGTCAAACATGGAAATAAATATGGTGTAAAAATTAAAGCGAGTGCTCCGTCCATCCATATGATTCGTGCAAATATTTCAACGGAAATTGCTCCAATTGTGGGGGAGGAATATCAGGCAAAAGATCTGATGGAATATATCGAAAAGGGATCTGGAGAACCCGGAGAGAGCATGTGGGATGTGAACATTTTCGGAAAAACACTGGAGCAGCTTGTCGGGGATGGAATGCAGAGCAAAGCTTTGAAAATGACAGAAGAGAGCCAGCAAAAACTGCAGGATACTATGGAGAAAATTGTAAATGAAAGTAATGGAGGACTGGTTTGCATCATTATTTGAGATTGTTGACAAATCTATAAAAAAAGAATATACTTTGATAGACAAAGAATGTCAGCAAAAACGGTAAAACAGAGAGAAACGATTAAGATAAATGGAGTAATTATGGCTGTAAAAATATTAGGAACAGGAAGTTATCTTCCGGAAAAATTAGTGACCAATGACGATCTTGCAAAAGTGATGGAAACAAGCGATGAATGGATTTCATCAAGAACCGGTATTCGTAGCAGACATATATCGGTTCAGGATACAACCACTTCCATGGCAGTCAAAGCGGCAAAGATTGCGTTGGAGAATGCAGGCGTCATGCCGGAAGAGCTGGATCATATTTTTGTGGCTACTTTGTCGGGAGATCATGCAACTCCAAGTACTTCCTGTGAACTGCAAAAGGAAATCGGAGCAGTTCATGCAGTCTGCATGGATTTGAATGCAGCATGTTCCGGTTTTGTATACGGTCTGAATACAGCGATTGCCTATGCGAAAGCAGGAATGGGAAAGAAAATGCTGGTGATGGGGGTTGAGACGTTATCCAAGATTCTTGACTGGAACGACCGCAGTACCAGTGTCTTGTTTGGCGACGGTGCAGGCTGTGTGATCGTGGAAGCGGATGATTCAAGAAAAATTTATATTGATGCAGGTTCTGACGGGGGAAAAGGAGATGTTTTAACATGTGATGAACGTCACCTAAATAATTTCCTTGTTCAGGATCAGGAACCGATGAAACAAGTCATGATGGATGGTCAGGAAGTGTTTAAATTTGCAGTGAGAACGGTGCCGAAGAGCATTGATCAGGTGTTAAAATCGGCAGGGGTAAAGAAGGATGAAATCAAATACTATGTCCTTCATCAGGCAAATCGGCGGATTATTGAATCTGCTGCAAAACGGTTAAAAGAACCTATGGAAAAGTTCCCGATCAATGTAGATCGGTGTGCCAATACGTCCTCAGCAACTATTCCGATTTTATTGGATGAGATGAATAAAAAAGGAATGCTCAGTTCAGGTGATAACATTGTGCTCAGTGGATTCGGCGGTGGATTGACTTGGGGGTCCATACTTCTTCAATGGTAATTTTAGTAAAATAGGATTTTTGGAATATAGTCAGCTTCCTTGGCATACAATAGAAGTTGGCTATTTTTTTTGGCAAAAATATGCTATAATGAAAAGATAAGTACAGGAGGTACATATGGAATTACAATTGTGGAGAGAAATACTTACCCCATATGAATTGGCAGTTGATGAATTAATTCTTAAATTCCGCCATATTATTCAGGAATATCGCGGAGCAGGAAGATATTCGCCAATTGAGCAGGTGGACGGGAGAGTCAAAACCATTTCGAGCATTTTAGATAAAATGCAACGAAAAAAAATTAATGTAAATAATGTGGAAGCTGAATTGGAAGATATTGCGGGGGTACGATTGATCTGTCAATTTGTGGAAGATATTGATAAAGTATTGGAAATAATCGAGGGACGGTCTGATATGGAAATTAAAAGTCGGAAAGACTATATTTCCCAGTCCAAAGACAGTGGATATCGAAGTTACCATGTGATTATTTATTATGAAGTCAATACGATTTACGGAGCGAAGAAAATTCAGGCAGAGATCCAAATCCGCACACTTGCCATGAACTTTTGGGCAACAGTGGAGCATTCCCTCCAATACAAATACAAAGGTAATATTCCGTCCCATGTAACGGATAAACTTCTTGCGGCATCGGATGCAATTGATGTTTTGGATCATGAAATGTCAAGTGTTCGGGATGAGATTATGGATGCACAGAACTCATTTCGCAAAAAATCAAATCTTGTGTCTGAGATTCTCCATACCATGCAGAATCTTTATAAAGTTGCCAATAAGCATGAAGTGATTAAGATTCAGGATGAATTTTATAAAATATATGAAACAGGAGATATGGAGCGCTTAGAGCACTTTAACAAACAGCTGGATATTATAGCGGAAGGTTATCGTGCACAGAGCATTTCTTAGGAGATATATGAAGTTACCAATACAATTTGAAGAGAAGATGAGACGTCTGTTGGGCGATGATTTTGCAGAATATGAACAACATTTAGAGGATCTTGCGTTTTATGGGATTCGAGTGAATACCTTAAAAATTACAGTGGAAGAGTTTTTGAAAATATGTCCTTTCCATGTGACGAAGGTTCCATGGACGGAGAATGGATTTTATGTAGATCGGGAGGAAAAGCCTTCCAAGCATCCATACTATCATGCAGGATTATATTATATTCAGGAGCCAAGTGCTATGACTCCGGCAGCTTATCTCCCGGTAGAGCCGGGAGACAGAGTTTTGGATCTATGTGCGGCTCCGGGAGGAAAATCGACGGAACTTGGGGCAAAGCTCAGGGGACAGGGAGTTTTGTTTTCCAATGATGTAAGTATTTCAAGAACCAAAGCTCTGATTCGCAATCTTGAGATGTTCGGAATCCGAAACAGTGTGGTGCTTTGTACGGAAGCAAGATTTTTAGTGCCTTCCCTGACCGGATATTTTGATAAAATTTTAGTGGATGCTCCGTGCTCCGGCGAAGGAATGTTCCGAAAAGGAAATCAGGAAATTAAGAATTGGCAGCAAAAGGGAAGCGAACCATATGCAAAGCTTCAAAAAGAGATTGTAGAGGATGCGGTGAAGCTTTTGCGGCCAGGGGGAATGCTATTGTATTCTACCTGTACCTTTTCCCCGGAAGAAAATGAACAGGTTATAGAATATTTATTGGAAAAAAATGAAGATCTCTCTCTTGTACCTATGAAAATGTGTGAAGGGTTTGACTGCGGACACCCGGAATGGGCGCTGCATCAAAGACCGGAAATAAAAAATTGTATTCGGCTCTGGCCACATAAAATAAAGGGGGAGGGGCATTTTCTTGCGCTGTTAAAAAAAGCGGAAGGAAAGGAACCTTCTTTTTCCGTGGAAAAGGTCAGAAAACCGAAGCTTACAGTGGAAACGGAAGAATTTTTTCAAAAATGCAAGATGGAAATTCATTGGGAGCATGTGAGAGAGCATCAGGGAAAGTTATTTTATTTACCGGTGGATTTACCGGAATTGAGAGGGGTTCGTGTATTAAGAAAAGGGCTGTTTTTAGGAGAAATGAAAAAAGGGCGGTTTGAACCGAGTCAGTCTCTTGCGGCAGCGCTTTTCCCCGATGAATTTACACCATATGTATCGTTGGATGCCAAAGAAGATGCAATTCGATATTTGAAATGTGAAACTCTCCAGGCAGAGACAGAGACAGAGGGGATTCATTTGATTGGCACAAAGGAGTTTCCTCTGGGATGGGCAAAAATTCAAAAAGGAAAAATGAAAAATAAATATGCATCCAGTTGGAGATGGCTGTAATGGGAAAGAAAATACGCTTGGATAAATTTCTGTGTGAAAGTCTGAATCTTTCAAGGAGAGAAGCAAAGGAACAGATCAAAAAGGGACATGTGACGGTCAATGGACAAGAGGAAAGGAAGCCGGAATGTAAAGTGGATGCTGCCCGAGATCTGATTTTCTATGACGATCATCGACTGCTTTTTGAAGAATTTCATTATCTTATGCTACATAAACCGGCAGGTGTGGTATCGGCAACCAAGGATTCCCGGGACTCAACAGTTTTGGACTTGATTTCAGAGCCGTGGAAAGACCGGTTATTTCCGGTAGGCCGTCTGGATAAAGATACGGAAGGTCTTCTTTTGCTGACCGACGACGGACAGCTTGCCCATGAGTTGTTGTCTCCGAGAAAGCATGTGACAAAAGTTTATTATGCAAAAGTTGCAGGGAAAATCCCGGAAACGGCGAAGAACGCATTTCGACAGGGAATTTCCATTGGAAATGGTGAAACTGCCAGAGAAGCAGAACTTGAAATTTTAACAGCTGGAGAAGCGGAATCAGAAGTTCTCATTACGATTACAGAGGGGAAATTTCATCAAGTAAAACGGATGGTGGCTGCGGTTGGCAGCCGGGTATTATATTTGAAACGGTTGTCGATGGGAATGCTTTGTCTGGATGAACAGCTCCCGATCGGCGGGTACCGCGCACTGACAAAAGAAGAAATCAACCAATTAAAGGAGTCGGAACATGTTGAAAAATAAGACATCGGTGATCTTTGATCTGGATGGAACGTTAGTAGATTCTATGTGGATATGGAGAGAAATTGATCTGCGTTTTCTTGGACAATACGGTCTTAAAGTACCCAAAGGACTAAATGATAAGCTGGAAGGGTACAGTTTTCATGAAACGGCAGTTTATTTCAAAGAGCATTTTGAGCTGCCTTTGAGTACAGAGGAAATCATGGATACGTGGAATCAAATGGCGGCAGAGCTTTATATACACGAAATTCCATTGAAACGAGGAGTAAGGGAATTTCTCACACTTTTGAAGGGGAGAAATATGAAACTGGGAATTGCAACCAGTAATTCCAGGGAACTGACAAAAGCGTGTTTAGAATCCAGAGGAATTTTGGATGCATTTGATGATATATGTACCTCAGACGAAGTGCAGCGGGGGAAACCGCAGCCGGATGTATACCTTTATGCCGCCGAGGCCATTGGCGCAAAGCCGGAGGAGACTCTGGTTTTTGAAGATATCCCCTATGGTATGCTGGCAGGAAAGCGTGCCGGGATGACCGTTTGTGCCGTAAATGACCGGTATTCCAAGGAGGCAATGGAGGAAAAATTACAGATTGCGGATTATTATATTGACGACTATTTCGATGTATTAAACGGAACTTATCGGAAATTAGGTTGAGAGGAAAGGCTGGGAAATGAAGAAAATTGCAGTGGTAACCGGAGCATCCTCCGGTATGGGAAGAGCATTTGCTTGTCAAATTGCAGAAAAATACCCGATTTTAGAAGAAATTTGGGTGATTGCCAGAAAAAAAGAAGCGATTCGTGAACTTCAAAAGGAAATTCCCTACAAGAAACTTCGCCCGTTTTTTTTAGATTTAAGAGAAGATTCCAGTTTTGAGATTTTAAAGCAAACACTCAAAGAGGAACAGGTCAGAGTGGGAATTTTAGTTAATGCTTCGGGGGTGGGAATTTCCGGGAAATTTCAAACGCTGGGAGAAAATGAAATTTGTGAGATGATTGATGTAAATTGCAGAGCACTTACAAGAATAACACATCTGATGCTGCCTTATTTGGGGAAAGGATCTTATATCTATCAGTTTGCCTCAGCGGCGGCTTTTGCGCCCCAGCCGGGATTTGCGGTCTATGCTGCAAGCAAATCCTATGTTTTGAGTTTTGCAATGGCATTGAGACGGGAGGTAAAATCCAGAGGGATTCATGTAACTGCAGTTTGTCCGGGACCGGTGGATACAGCTTTTTTTCATCGGGCTTATGTCCATGAAGAAATGAAATTTTATAAAAAATTAGTTATGGCTGATCCACAAAAGGTTGTGAAAAAAGCTTTGAAGGACGGAAGGAATAAGCAAAGCATTTCTGTTTATGGATGGACAATGAAGGCAGTGAGAATTTTATGCAAGATCATCCCGGCAGAGTGGATTGTAAGAATCGTTGGATAGGGTCTAAAATGAGAGAAATAAAAATCACAGAGAAAGAAAAAGGACAGCGTCTGGATAAACTTCTGATGAAATATTTAAATCAGGCACCAAAGAGTTTTGTCTATAAAATGCTTCGGAAAAAAAACATTAAGTTAAACGCCAAGAAAGCGTCAGGAAATGAGAAACTTTCTGTCGGAGATCTGATTTCTGTTTATTTATCAGAAGAAACGATAGAAAAATTTCGAGAAGAAAAAATAGTTGAGAAACAGAAAATCAAATTGGATATTCTTTATGAAGATCAGAACGTTTTGATTATAAACAAACCGTGGGGCGTGTTGTCTCAGAAATCGAAACCAGACGATCTTTCCATCAATGATCAAATCATTCCTTATGTGCTCTCCAAAGGCCTTTTGACGCAAAAAGAGCTGCAGGTTGTACAGCCATCCATTTGTAATCGTTTGGACCGCAATACTACGGGCATTATTCTTTGTGGGATTACCATAGAAGGTCTTCAGACGATTTCCTCTATGCTCAAAGATCGAACCATTGATAAATATTATGAATGCATTGTGAAGGGGTGCATCCGAGAGTCGCAAAGTATTTCGGGGTATTTAGTGAAAGATGATAAATTAAATAAAGTAAGAATTTCTTCAGAAAAGCACGGGCAGGGCAATAAAATCGAGACATTTTATGAACCGATCCTGTTTCATAAGGGATTTACGCTGCTTCGGGTCAAACTGATTACGGGGAAAACCCACCAGATTCGGGCGCACCTTGCAAGCATCGGACATCCTTTGGTTGGAGATTTTAAATACGGGGACCGGCAGTTGAATCAAAAAGTAAAACAGCAATTTGGACTGAAGGATCAGCTTCTTCACTGTCGGAAGGTGGTGTTTCCACAAAACATGAACATGTGCCGTGAATTGTCGGGAAAAGTGATCGAAGCGCCTCTTCCTGAGCGGTTTCAAAAAATAAAGGAAGGATTGTTAGGGAGAATATAATGGATCAATGGAATACAAAGGGGCTGCGGGGTTCCGTTTTAGAGGAACTGGTGAATTATACCAATGAAAAGTACAGACAGCAAAAGCTGGCGTTGGTACAGAAAATTCCCACATCCATTAAACCGGTTCGATTTGACAAAGCCACAAGGCACATTACGCTTGCTTATTTTGACCAAAAAAGTACTGTAGATTATATTGGAGTGGTGCAGGGAGTTCCCATATGTTTTGATGCAAAGGAATGTGCCAAAGATATTTTTCCGCTTCAAAATATTCATGAACATCAAATTGAATTTATGCGTCAATTTGAAGAGCAGGGAGGGGTCAGCTTTCTTTTAATTTATTTTACAAGTCGTCATGCGTGCTATTTTATGTCATTTGAGGAAGTGATGCGGTTTTGGGAGAGGGCACAGACGGGAGGCATAAAACATTTTAAATATGAAGAATTGGATCTAGGATATTTTGTTTCTTTGAAACAGGGCATGATTCTTCATTATCTGGAATGTCTGCAGAAGGTATTGGTAAAACGGCAGAAGTAACGTTGGTTTTTGGCGGAAAACATTGACGAAGTACATAGATTCGCGTATAATAAATAAGATTTGAAAAAATAGAACCTGTAAATGACAGAGCAACAGGATGGAAAAGGATAGATTTATGATTAGGAGCATGACAGGTTTTGGGCATGGAGAAGTGTCCAATTCTCAAAATCAGAAAGTAACCGTAGAGATGAAATCGGTAAATCACAGATATTGTGATATTTCGTTAAAGCTTCCAAAAAAGTTTGCTATGTTTGAGGCAAAGATTCGCAATATTATGAAAGAATATGCCAATCGCGGAAAGGTGGATATTTTTGTATCTTACGAAGATTTATCAGAGACCGCGGTAGGACTTCATTATAATCGGGCAATGGCGGCAGAATATATGGAAGTTTTTCGCAGAATGCAGGAAGACTTTGGGGTTGAGATTCAGGTAAGCGCGGAGAGTCTTGCCGGATATCCGGAAGTGGTCTCTATTGAGGAAGTGCAGCAGGATGAGGAAATCTGGTGGGAATTATTAGAAAAGGCGCTGAGAGAATCTGCGGAACAATTTGTGGAGACAAGAACCATTGAAGGAGAGAATCTGAGAATGGATCTTTTACAAAAACTTTCACAGATGGAAGAAGATGTAGATTTTATTGAGCAGCGTTCACCGGAGATCATTGCAGAATATAGAATAAAACTCCAGGAAAAGGTAAAGGAATTTCTGGAGGATTCCTCCATTGAGGAAAATCGCATTGTGGCAGAAGTGGCATTGTATGCGGATAAAATTGCAGTAGATGAGGAAATTGTACGTTTAAAGAGCCATATTGCGTCTATGAGAGATGTTCTGAGAGAAGAAGGAAGCATTGGAAGAAAGCTGGATTTTATGGCACAGGAGATGAATCGTGAGGCAAATACCATATTATCGAAGTCAAATGATGTGGCAGTATCCGATCATGCCATTGAATTAAAAACCAATGTTGAGAAAGTTAGGGAACAGATTCAGAATATAGAATAAGAAGGGATAAAGCATGGGAAAAAAAGGTTCACTGCTGGTGCTGTCTGGATTTTCCGGCGTAGGAAAAGGTACGGTAGCAAAAAAATTAGTAGAAAAATATGGATATAGTCTTTCGATTTCTGCAACGACCAGAGCGCCCAGAGAAGGGGAAGTTCATGGAAAAGAATACTTTTTTAAGTCAGAAGAAGAATTTAAAAATCTCATTGATTACAATGGATTTATTGAATATGCCAAATATGTTGAAAACTATTATGGTACGCCGCGAAAGTTTGTGGAAGAGGAACTTGCAGCCGGACATCATGTGATTTTAGAGATTGAAGTGCAGGGGGCGTTTCACATCAAACGGCAGTATCAGGATGCATTGTTGATTTTTATTACGGCGCCGAGCGCCGCTGCAATTAAAGAACGTTTGATTGGAAGAGGAACGGAATCGGAAGAAGTAATACATAAACGGATCCAACGCGCCAAAGAAGAATCTGAGGATATGACAAAATATGATTATATTGTTGTAAATGATGATCTCGACGAGTGTGTGGATCGTGTTCATGCGATTGTTCAGGCAAAAGAATGTCTGCTTGAGAATAATCTTGATTTTATAGAAACAACCAAAAAAGAATTGAAAGATTTATAGGAGGAATGATTATGTTACATCCATCATATACAGAATTAATGAAAGTAATCAATGGAGAAAGTGAAGATGAAAAGGTAATATCCAGCCGTTATTCCGTAGTGCTTGCCAGTGCAAAGCGGGCCAGACAGATTATCGGAGGGGATATGGCTTTGGTGGAAGAACGGGACGGATCTAAGCCATTGTCTACCGCGGTAGAAGAGCTGTATCAGGAGAAAGTTAAGATTCTCGGCGATGATGAAGATGAAGAGATTGAAGAAACAGAAGCTTAGAGATCAACACAGGGTGCTTAGGAATTCCTAAACACCCTGATCTGTATTCGGGGAGCATATAAAGTATGACAGGAGATGAAGATGGATATTTTATTATTTTTGAAAACAATGATTTTGGGAATTGTGGAGGGAATTACGGAATGGCTTCCGATCAGCAGTACGGGTCATTTGATTTTGGCAGATGAATTTATTCAGCTGAATATGTCGGATTCGTTTATGGAAATGTTTAATGTTGTAATTCAGCTGGGCGCGATTATGGCTGTTGTGGTCTTATATTTTCATAAGCTGAATCCATTTTCTCCAAAGAAAGATCGGAGAGAGAAAAGCGACACTATGGTTTTATGGAGCAAGGTAATTCTGGCTGTCTTTCCGGCGGCAGTGATTGGAATTCCATTAAACGACTGGCTGGATGAGCATTTTTATAATCCTCCGGTTGTGGCAGCAACTCTGATTATTTACGGTGTATTGTTTCTTGTAATTGAAAATCGAAATCAGAGACAGCGCAGAAGGACAATGGATGATTTGAATCGGCTGTCCTATCCCATGGCAATCGGGATCGGTGTCTTTCAAATCCTTTCTTTGATACCGGGGACTTCAAGATCCGGTGCTACGATTCTCGGAGGAATATTGCTGGGATGTTCCAGAACGGTGTCAGCAGAATTTTCATTTTTCTTAGGAATTCCCGTAATGTTCGGAGCCAGCCTGTTAAAGATTGTAAAATTTGGTTTTCATTTTACCGGAACAGAAGCTGCCGTGTTAATTACAGGAATGCTGGTGTCATTCTTGGTATCCATTGCGGCAATTAAATTCCTGCTTGGATATATTAAAAAGAACGATTTTAAGGTGTTTGGTGTTTATCGAATCGTTCTTGGTATTTTAGTAATTGCTTATTTCGCGTTTGTAAAATAAGGAGAGATTGCATGAATAAAGAGCTGTTTTTAAAAAGTATGCAGGAAATTTTGGCAGTTGCAAAGACCAACGGAAATCAGATTGCCAAAGAAGAATTGCTGGATTATTTTAGTGAATATCAGTTAAAGGAAGAAGCAGAGAACTTGTTAGTTGCAAGCTTTCAGGAGGCAGGAATCCGTGTAACCGGCGCAGAAGCTTTTTTAGCGTCCGAGGAGAAAGAGGTCTTAAAAGAAGAAGAGCAGGGTGTGATTCGTTTCTATGAAGAAGAATTGTCGAAGCTGGATTTGCCGGATGAAAAAGGGAAAAGGGAATGCATTCGCCGATGGATTCAGGGAGAAGAAAATGGTGATGATGTGATTTCCTGTCTGCTTCCGACGGTGCTTGAAATTGCCCGAAGGCATGCAGGAAAAGGTCTGCTGTTTGCAGATCTCGTGCAGGAGGGGAATATCGGTCTTCTGGAAGCGATGGCAATTTATACCGGCTGCGATGAGGAGGAATTTTTGCTGCATGCAGGGAATGCCATTGAAAATTCTATGCTGGATGCAATTGCCATTCAGAAAGGTTCTGACAGTGTCGGAGAACAGATGGCGAAAAAAGCCAATCGTCTGGATGAAGCGTCGACAGATTTATCTAAAGAGCTTGGGAGGGAGCCAACGGTAGAGGAGCTTGCCGAATATCTGTCAATGACAGAAGCGGAAATTAAGGAGATTATGAAAATATCTTTGGATGCGATTTCGGTGACGGAGCCGGATCTTTCGGTCAGTCCCTCATAGTTTCAAAGATCGGATTGTAACAACCGGAACCAGCCGTATCGGTGGATAGGAGGTTCTTTTATGAATATCAGAGAAAAGCAGGAGGCAGAAGAACGAAATCTGCTGAGCCCCTATGCAATGCAAAGTGTTAATACAAAAGGAAGAAAAAAGCCTGAGATGGAGTGTGTGATCCGGACCTGCTTTCAGCGGGATCGGGATCGCATTCTCCATTGCAAGGCTTTTCGCCGTCTCAAAGATAAGACGCAGGTTTTTTTATCACCAAAGGGAGATCACTATCGAACAAGGCTGACGCATACGTTGGAGGTTTCTCAAAATGCCAGAACCATTGCCCGGGCTTTAAATTTAAATGAAATGTTGACGG
>CAJMHU010000023.1 GCA_905213305.1 uncultured Anaerostipes sp. | reverse complement strand
AAGATCCAATGACAGCATTGACAAGTCATTTTCACTATCACCCACAGCCAGAATTTCAGAGGGAAGTATGGATTTTGTCTGTGCATATTGAAGCAGAGCATAACCTTTCTGAGCTCTGGCGTGCGTGACTTCAAGGTTTGTTGGGGCAGTGGAAGCGATATGAAGATCAGTTAAGGTTTCGATTTCTTTTCTGAGGTATTGTATTTTATCGGGGCTGATAAAAGTCGTAGAAATCTTATAAATGGGGGTTTCACTGCCCAGCAGGCTCTGCATGTCTGTAAAGTAGCGGACATGGGAAGCCATATCATCAAAATCTGCCTGTGTTTTGAAATAGACTTTATTTTCAAGCTTTGCTGCAGGCAAGACATGGTGATTGTAATAGGAGAGCAGGTGCTCTGGAGTGGAAATTGAAGATTTTCCATACTCGGTTGAAATATCGGCAAAGGCATCATGATGTGCAAAGATTTCAAGAATTGCCTGAGCGGTGCTTTTCGGAATTGGGAACATATGATAAGGATTTCCAAGACGATCGTAAGTGCACGCTCCATTGCAGCAGATCATGTCACAACAAATGGATGCTGCGAGGAGCTCGGATTTGGCGCTTTGATATTCGCGCCCTGTATTTACAATGAATTCCATGCCGCTTTGCTGGATTTTTCGGATGGTGTCTGCGGTGCGTTTTGTAATATATCCTGCGCTGTTGAGCAATGTGCCGTCCATATCGGATGCGATAAAACGAATCATAAGAAATCCTCCTTTTTGAATGGAATATAGCGGACAAATCCGTATTTCTTCTTATATCTCCCAATGATAAGCATAGTCTAGCATTCAAATAAGAAGTTTTGATGAGGATTATGTTAAAGATTTGTTATATAAAACCTGCTCCAGAACAAGCGCAGCGCCATCCTCCGCATTGGAGGAGGTGTGATGGAGACAAATTTCCTGAATCAAAGGGTCTGCGTTGCCCATTGCCACACTTTCTACATATGGAAGCGCCAGCATAGAATAATCGTTTTTACTATCGCCGATGACTAAGGTATTCTTTAACGAAAAATGTTCTGTCTTGGCATAGAATTTTAATGCTGCGCCTTTTAATGCCTCCACGGATGTTACGTCAATTCGGCAGCTGTCATATCCAGAGACTGCAAATTCCGGAACCTGCAGATGCAGTTCTTTTGTTAAAGCAGAGAGTTTTTCCTGGTCTTTAGAGTGAGAAGAAATTTTAATAATCTCGGTATGCTCCTGAAAAAGCCGGTTTGCAGTATCATAAAATTGTGCTTGAGACATTCGGCGGCTGATCCACTCGGAGACAGATAACGGGGAGTGCTGTTCCTTCATCAGGAGAGGAGCTGCCTCTTGCTTTAAATAGTTATAATAACCTTGTGTGGAGCCCAAAATACAGAGTCCTTCGGTGCTCTGGATCTCATAAAATGTACGGTATTTTCCAAAAAGCCGAAGCATTTCCGGAACGGATTTCAGCGGAAGGTAAGCGGCATGATATTTTTCTCCATTGGCGTGGAAGATGCAGGCACCGCCACAGCAGGCAATGTCGCAGCAGATTTTTGCTGAATCCAGAATCGTTCGTGCTTCGGAATAATCCAATTCCGTGTTCACCAGAAGACGGATTCCTTTTTGCTGAATTTGCTGAATTGCCTGGATTGTCCGACGGGATAATTGCCGTTTTTCATTTAATAGTGTTCCGTCTAGATCTGAAACGATAAAATGGATCATTTTGTATCCTCCTTGTGAGACAAACTTTCCGATAGTTTGAATGAGTATATAAGTGTATGGTACCATAAAAGGGTCGAAAAATATAGGAAAAACTCTCTTGAGCGCAGATCAGGCATTGTGTATAATAAGTAGATAAACGTGTAAGGAGTTTTTACTATGGCGAAAGTGTCAAAGCGGATTACGAAAGCAAGGGTTCAGAAAATCTGTGACCTGTTAAATGATACCTACTCAAAGGAATATAAGTGCTACTTAAACTATGAAACACCGTGGCAGCTGTTATTTGCCACAATGCTCAGTGCGCAATGTACCGATGAGAGGGTAAATCAGGTAACCAAAACGCTGTTTGTAAAGTATCCGGATCTCGGCTCCTTTGCCCGGGCAGACCAGAAGCAGATGGAACGGGACATTTATTCCACAGGATTTTATAAAAACAAGGCAAAAAATTTAATTGCGTGCGCCAATCAATTATTGGATCAATACCAAGGAGAGGTTCCCAAAGATCTTGATGCGCTGACAGGTCTTGCCGGCGTCGGGAGAAAGACTGCCAATGTGATACGAGGAAATATTTTTCACGAACCGAGTATTGTGGTGGATACTCATGTAAAAAGAATTTCCAGACTGTTATATCTGACAAAGAATGAAGATCCGGTGAAAATTGAACAGGATCTCATGAAAATTTTGCCCGAAGAGCAGTGGATTCTTTACAACATTCAGATAATTACACACGGAAGAAAAATTTGTATAGCAAGGAGACCAAAGTGTGCGGAATGCACATTGCAGTCTGTTTGTCCATCTTGTGAGGTTTAACAAATGAGAGAATATGTTGCATTTGATTTGGAAACAACAGGGTTATCACCGGAACATGATCAGATCATAGAGATTGGAGCTGTGAAAATTAAAGATACCAGAATTATAGGAAAATACAACTGTATTTTGTATCCGGAAGTTCCGGTAAGTAATTTTATTATGGAGCTTACAGGGATCAATCGAGAGATGCTGGATCAGGGGATACCGCTGCGGGAAGGCGTAGAGGGATTCTTAAATTTTTGTGATTCGTTTCCGGTACTTGGACATAACGTTCAATTCGACTATCGTTTTATGAAAACGGCAGCAGATTCTTTTTCCTTTTCTTTTGAAAAAAACGGGGTGGATACTTTGACGGCAGCAAAAAGACTTCTGAAACAGCTTCCGAATAAGAAGCTGGAGACGCTTTGTTCTCATTATCACTACATAAACCAGGCTGCCCACAGGGCTTATGATGACGCATTGGCGACGGCAGTGGTTTTTGAACAAATGAAAAAAGAATTTCCGCAAGAGCAGGATGTATTTTTACCGAGGCAGCTTCAATATCGTGTGCGAAAAGAGCGGCCGATGACAGAAAAACAAAAACGCTACTTGAAGGAACTGATGAAATATCATACAATAAAGGATAACGTAAATGTAGATACGATGACTCAGAGTGAGGCATCGAAAAAAATTGACAGTATTATACGAAATTATGGGGTGATGAAGAAATGAAGAAACGAAAATTGATAGTAACAATTATGGCGTTGGTTTTAATTATTGTGATGGTTGGTACGACAGTGGTCGGATCACTTATGATGTAGCAGTTGAGGAGATGGGATTTTAATGAAGAAAAAAATAGGGATTGCAGCAGCGGTTGTTCTGGTGTTGATTGTCGGAGGATTTGTTTATCTAACGCAATCGGTAAGCGGGGCAGTGAAAGACGGAAGAATTCTTGAGGGGGTGGAGTGCCATGGCATTTCCCTCGGAGGAATGACAAAAGAAGAAGCAAAAGAGGCAGTTGAGGATTATATAAAAGGAATTCATCGGGAAAAGATAAAATTTTATGTGGATGATGAGGAAATCTCCGTTAAGATAGAAGATTTGGGAGCGAAAGCAGACGCAGATCAGACAGTGGAGGAAGCCTATCAAATCGGAAGAAGCGGAAGTATTTTTGAGAAATATTCGGACGTAAAGGAGACAAAGCATTCGGTAAATATTTATCGTTCCTATGACAAAAAAGTATTTGAGAATCAAATAAAAAAGAAAACAAAGAACCTTATTTCTGAACCGAAGAATGCCAGTGTAAAGCGTTCCAACGGAACGTTTGTCGTGATAAAAGAAAAAATCGGGTATGACTTAAAGATGGATCAGACATTCCGGAATTTTAAGAAAGCTTTGGAAGCAGGGGAAAAACAGGCAAAGCTTGCGGTCACCAGAAAAAAAGCAAAATATACATCGAAGGATATGGAAAAAATCAAAGACAAACTGGGGACATATTCTACGTACTATGGAAGCTCCGCCTACGGAAGAAAGGTAAATGTGGCAAGAGGCGCCAATAAAATCAACGGCAGCGTAGTTTATCCGGGTGAGACATTTTCCGTTTATGAGGCGGTGTCTCCGTTTACGAAAGAAAATGGCTATGCTCTGGCGGGATCTTATGAAAACGGACAGACGGTACAAAGCTACGGCGGCGGGATCTGTCAGGTGTCTACCACATTGTATAATGCTGTAATTCGTGCAGAATTAGAGATTAAAGAACGCTATCCGCACTCTATGACAGTTAGTTATGTGCCGAGATCTGCAGATGCTGCCATTGCCGGAACCTATAAGGATTTAAAATTTAAGAATCCGTATGATGTTCCAATCTATATTGAAGGATCCGCCAACGGATCAACCATTACATTTACGGTATATGGAGAAGATCCGGATCCGGATCGCACGGTAGAATTTATGTCGGAGACAACATCTGTAAAAGCCAGTGCGGGAGAAAAGATTATTAAGGACCCGACGCTGCCGGAAGGTCAGAAGGTTTTGGAATCATCCGGACATACCGGCTATACAGCCCGGTTGTGGAAGATTGTAAAGGTCAAAGGAAAACAGGTGGAGAAAAAAGTATTTAATAATTCTTCTTATATGGCAACGGCGTCGGTGTACCGTGTAGGCACAAAAAAGAAGGATGATAAGAAAGACGATAAAAAAGATAAAAAGACAACGGCAGATGAAAAAACAGAGAAAAAGAAGACCACAGCGCAGAAGAAAGAAACCACGGCAGCCCAAAAATCATCTGCAAAAACAACAGAGAAAACAACAGGAAAGAATCAATGAAGATAGGAAAATTATCAGAAGCTGCTTTGCAGAGAGTGATATTGGAACAATTAAGTGTAAACCGAGATGAGGTTCTGGCTGGTCCCGGAATTGGAGAGGACTGCGCAGCCTTGAAATTGGAGCCGGGAGAAATTTTTGTGACTTCGACGGATCCGATCACCGGAACGGAGAACGATCTTGGGCGTTTGGCAGTGCATGTCACTGCCAATGACCTTGCCTCTGCCGGAGCACAGACCATAGGTCTTATGGTTACGGCGTTATTTCCGCCGACAGTCAAAGAGTCACAGATTCGCCAGATCATTTCTGAGATGAACCAGGAATGTGAGAAAATGTCAATTATGGTTCTTGGGGGACATACGGAAATTACGGATGCGGTGAATCGTTCCGTATTGTCTGTCACCGGAATTGGAAAAGTAAGGGAAGATCAATTGATCTTATCAAGCGGTGCGAAGCCAGGACAGGATATCATTCTGACCAAATATATTGGAATGGAAGGGACCGGAATTATTGCCGGTGAAAAAGAAAGAGAATTATCACAGTGGTTTTCCAAAAACTTTATAAAGGAAGCAAAGGAGTTTTTGAATGAAATATCCGTGGTACCGGAAGGGCTGTTGGCGCGGGAATATGTATCTTGTATGCATGATGTCACAGAAGGCGGCATTTACGGTGCATTATGGGAAATATCAAAAGCTTCCGGAGTTGGTTTGGAAGTTACCATTGAAGATATTCCGATTCGCCAGCATACAATAGAATTATGCGAAAAATATGATTTGAATCCATATCAGTTGATTTCCAGCGGTTCCATGCTAATGACCACAGACCGCGGGAGAGAATTGGTCAAACGATTGGAACAGGAAGGCATCAAGGCAACGATCATTGGTCATACAACAGATTCCAGAGAGAAATTAATTTATCGTCAGGGAAAGGCTGCCAATCTGGAGGCGCCGAAACAGGATGAATTATATAAAATTTATTCAGAATAAATGGAGGATATGGTATGAACACAGAGCTTAGGGAATTGATTTTAAAGTTAATTGAGAAAAACAGCCGTTTAGATCTTCATGATCTGGCAGTGATGCTGGATGTGTCGGAGGAGGAAGCGGCAAATGAGATTGCAGATATGGAGAAAGAGCATATTATCTGCGGGTATCATACTCTGATTAATTGGGAAAATACAAGCAAAGATCAATTAACTGCAATGATTGAAGTGAAAGTTACGCCTCAGCGGGGGCAGGGCTTTGACCGGATTGCAGAGCGAATTTATAATTTCCCTGAGGTAAAAGCTGTGTATCTGATGTCCGGCGGATATGATTTTATGGTTATGCTGGAAGGAAAAACAATGAAAGAAATCTCGTTGTTTACATCATCAAAGCTTGCGCCTTTGGAGTCTGTGGTCAGTACAGTCACGCATTTTGTTTTGAAAAAATATAAAGATCACGGAACGGTGCTGGAAGCAAAAAAGACAGATGAGAGACAGGTGGTGACGCCATAATGAGGAAGTTTGTATCAGATCGAGTTGCGGAGCTGGAGCCTTCGGGAATTCGGAAATTTTTTGATATTGTAAGCGAAATGCCGGATGCGATCTCTCTTGGCCTTGGGGAACCGGATTTTGATACTCCGTGGAGAGTTCGAGAGGAAGGAATATATTCTCTGGAGAGAGGAAAAACTTTCTATACCTCCAATGCGGGGTTAAAGGAATTAAGGTATGAGATCAGTGAGTATCTGGAGCGAAAGTATCGTCTTGTCTATCATCCGTGTCATGAAATCCTTGTGACCGTTGGAGGCAGTGAGGGAATTGATGTGGCAATGCGCACAATTTTGAATCCGGGAGATGAGGTCATTGTGGTGCAGCCTTGCTTTGTATCTTATGCTGCATGTGTTGTGATGGCGGGAGGAACTCCGGTGATTGTGAACTTATGCGAGGAAGATAAATTTAAGCTGCGAAAGGAACAATTGGAACAGGCGGTCACGGAAAAAACAAAAGCAGTGATTTTTTCGTTTCCCAATAATCCCACCGGAGCGATTATGACCAGAGAAGAATTGGAGCCGATTGCAGAATTTGCACATGAACATGATCTTTTGATCATTTCCGATGAGATTTATTCTGAACTGACGTATGGGCGGGAACATGTGAGCATTGCTTCCCTGCCGGAAATGAAAGACCGCTGTATCGTTATTAACGGATTTTCCAAAGCGTTTGCCATGACCGGATGGAGATTGGGGTATGCGGCGGCGCCGAGAGATTTGATGGAGCAGATGGTAAAGGTGCATCAGTTCTGTATTATGGCGGCTCCGACAACTAGTCAATATGCTGCGATTGAGGCAATGCGTTCCTGTGAAGAAGAGGTGCAGGAGATGAGGACGGCGTATAACCAGCGGAGAAGGTTTTTGGTCCATGAGTTCCGACGGATGCATCTGGACTGTTTTGAACCGGAGGGGGCTTTTTATATCTTCCCATCCATCAAAAAATTCGGAATGACGTCTGAAGAATTTGCTGCAAGATTATTAAACGAAGAAAAGGTTGCCATTGTCCCGGGGACAGCATTCGGAGCCTGTGGGGAAGGATACTTAAGAGTATCGTATGCCTATTCCATTGAGGAACTGAAAGAGGCCTTGGGAAGGCTTAAACGATTTATAAAGAGATTGGAGAATTAAATGCTTCACATTGTATTACATGAACCGGAGATGCCTGCCAATACCGGCAATATCGGAAGAACCTGTGTTGCCTGCGGAGCAGTGCTGCACCTGATTGAACCCCTTGGCTTTCGTCTCAGCGAAAAAATGATTAAGAGGGCAGGACTGGATTACTGGGATCATTTAGATGTTCGTACATATGTTAATTTTGAAGATTTTCTGGAAAAGAATGGACATCCGAAAATTTACATGGCAACAACAAAAGCAAAACATGTCTATTCAGATCCTGCTTATGAAAACGATCGGGACGTCTATCTGATGTTTGGAAAAGAGAGTGCGGGAATACCGGAAGAGATTCTTTTGGATTATGAGGAAACCAGTATTAGAATTCCGATGCTTCCGCATATTCGCTCGTTAAATCTATCAAATTCAGTGGCGATTGCCGCATATGAGGTATTGCGTCATCAGGGATTTCAAAATTTTCAGAAAGAAGGGCAATTGCATAAGTATCATTGGTAATATGAAACAGAAAAATCAAAGCAGGCAGTTCAGAATGCCGGAAATCTGATCTGCCTGTTTTCATTGAAGAACAATCCAGTGAAACACACCTTGAAAAATATACATATTTACAGTAATATTAGGGTATTAGGGTCAAAAGGTCTGATCCGATAAAGAATGGCTGCCGATGGGGCAGAGAAGATAGAAAAGGAGAAGGGTTTGCAATGGCAAAAGAAAAAAAATTAGTAGAAGCCATCACTGCAATGGAAGATGATTTTGCGCAGTGGTATACCGATGTTGTTAAGAAAGCAGAGCTTGTAGAATACTCAAGTGTTCGGGGATGCATGATCTTGCGTCCCAACGGATATGCCATCTGGGAGAATATACAAAATACATTAGATGCAATGTTTAAGGAGACCGGTGTGGAAAACGTGGCAATGCCGATGTTTATTCCGGAAAGTCTGTTAAAGAAAGAGGAGGATCACGTGGAAGGGTTTGCGCCGGAGGTTGCATGGGTTACCCACGGAGGAGATAAAAAGCTTCAGGAGAGGCTTTGTGTCAGACCGACTTCGGAGACATTGTTTTGCGATTTTTATTCTAAAATTATTCAGTCACATAGAGATTTGCCGAAGCTATATAATCAGTGGGTGTCTGTTGTGAGATGGGAAAAGACCACAAGACCGTTCCTTCGAACATCCGAATTTTATTGGCAGGAAGGGCATACAGCACATGCTACGGCTGAGGAAGCACAAGAACGTACGGTTCAAATGTTAAATATGTATGCAGATTTTTGCGAGCAGTATCTGGCAATTCCGGTGGTCAAAGGACAGAAAACAGAGAAAGAGAAATTTGCGGGAGCACATTCAACCTATACCATTGAGGCGCTGATGCACGATGGAAAAGCGCTACAGTCCGGTACAAGCCATAATTTCGGAGACGGATTTGCGAAAGCATTTGATATTCAGTACACAGATAAAGAAAATAAGCTTCAATATGTACATCAGACTTCTTGGGGAATGTCAACAAGAATTATCGGAGCGATTATTATGGTTCATGGAGACGACTCCGGGCTTGTACTCCCGCCGAGAATTGCTCCGGTGCAGACGATGATTGTTCCGATTATGCAAAAGAAAGAGGGCGTTCTTGAGAAAGCGGAGGAGATCAGACAGAAGCTGACAGGCGCATATAAAGTGAAGGTTGATGATTCGGATAAGAGCCCGGGATGGAAATTCAGCGAACAGGAGGTTCGCGGAATCCCGACGAGAATTGAGATCGGACCGAAAGATATTGAGAAGAATCAGGCGGTGATTGTGCGTCGTGATACAAGAGAGAAGATCGTTGTTTCTTTGGATGAGATCGAGAACAAATTGGGAGAAGTACTGGAACAGATGCAGTCTGATATGCTTGAGAGAGCAAAAGAGCATTTGAAAGACCATACGGTAGAGGCTCGGACATGGGATGAGTTTAAAGACCATATTGAAAAACAGGATGGTTTTGTAAAAGCCATGTGGTGTGGAGAGACACAGTGTGAGGAAGCCATTAAGGATGAGACAACGGCTACCACAAGATGTATGCCATTTGAACAGGAAAAGCTTTCTGATGTGTGCATTCATTGCGGAAAACCAGCTAAAAAAATGGTTTATTTTGGAAAAGCATATTAAGAAAATTGCCGGGACATGTTGTTTCCGGCAATTCTTTGTGAAAAGAGGTGATCTGATTGAGGATTGAAATGCCGAGGCAGGCAGAGAAAATTATTGAAACACTGGAGAAATCCGGTTTTGAGGCTTATATTGTGGGAGGATGTGTAAGAGATTGTCTTCTGTCCAGGAAACCGGGGGACTGGGATATTACAACTTCTGCATCGCCGCAGAATATCAAGGAAATTTTTCCTTATACCATTGACACGGGAATTGAACATGGAACGGTTACGGTGATGATGGAGTATCAACCCTTTGAAGTGACGACATATCGTGTAGACGGAACCTACGAAGATCATAGACGTCCCAATCAGGTTCAGTTTACAAAGTCATTAAAAGAAGATTTGCTTCGTCGGGATTTTACGATCAATGCCATGGCATATAATCCCGGACAAGGACTCATTGATTTATATGAAGGGAAAAAAGATCTGAAAAACGGAATCATTCGATGCGTTGGAGATGCACAGCAGCGCTTTGACGAGGATGCCCTGAGGATTCTGCGTGCATTGAGATTTCAGGCGCAGCTTGGCTTTGAAATCGAAGAAGAAACCAGTCGGGCAATTGAGAGGCAGGCACGTTTTCTAAAGGAGATCAGCGCTGAGCGGATTCAGGTGGAACTGGAAAAACTGATTACATCAGATCATCCGGAGGTGCTGATCAATGCATATAAGCTTGGTGTGACAAAGATCATATTGCCGGAATTTGATCTTATGATGGAAACACCTCAGAGGAATCCACATCACAAATACAGTGTGGGGATCCACACTGTGGAAGCAATGAAAGCTATTGAGCCGGAGCATATTCTGCGGTGGACAATGCTGCTGCATGATGTAGGAAAGCCTGCGGCGCGGGTACAGGGACCGGATAAAGACCATTTTAAAATGCATCCTGTCATAGGTGAAGAGATTGCGGGAAAAGTTTTGCGCAGATTAAAATTTGATAACCAGACAGTGAAGCAAGTGAAAAAATTGGTCTTGTGGCATGACCGCAGATTTGGAGAAATAAAGGAAATTAACAAAAAAACAGTCAGAAGATGGGTAAGTGAACTGACACCGGAGCTGTTTTTGAAGCTGATGAAAATCCAGAAGGCGGATATCTTTGCACAAAGTGATTATCATATTCGGGAGAAAGAGGCGATTCTTTCAGAAACCTGCCGCCTGTATCTGGAAATTTTGGAGACAAAAGATGCTTTGTCTGTGAAAGATTTAGAAGTCAGCGGAAGAGATCTGATGGAAGAGGGGATTCCTCAGGGAAAAGAAATCGGAGAGCTGCTGCATTGGCTTCTGGAACAAGTTCTTGAGAATCCTTTGTGGAACACAAAAGAGAACCTGATGAAAATGGTCAAAGAAAAAAGGAGAGAGCCGGAGCTATGATTTTGATGATTTTTTTTGTTGTGTTTCTTTTGTATATGGGGATGATAAATCCGGGGAAAAAACGCAGACATCCGGTACTGCAGGTAAAACATTTTGCACATCGGGGATTCCATGGACTGGATGGCATTCCCGAAAATTCAATGGCGGCATTTCAAAGAGCCAAAGAGCTTGGGTACGGAATCGAATTGGATGTGCAGCTTACGAAGGATCATGTAATGGTGGTTCATCATGATTACCATTTGAAACGTACCTGCGGTGCAGAGCATTATATTTGTGATCTGACCTATGCACAGCTAAGCAGGTACCGGCTCATGGGAACCGACGAGAGGATTCCCAGACTGGTAGATGTGCTGCGGGAAATTGACGGGGTAGTTCCGCTGTTAATTGAGTTAAAAATGGAAACCTGCGATCAGCATCTCTGCAGGCTGCTGGCAAAGACTCTGGATCATTATGAGGGTTTGTTCTGTATTGAAAGTTTTCATCCGTACGCGCTGCTCTGGTTTCAAAAGCATCGTCCGGAGATCATTCGCGGACAGCTTTCAGAGCAGTTCTTTAAAGAGAAGGAATGGAAACATATACCGGCGTATTTTATTATGAAAAATCTGCTGACGAATTTTCTTACAAAACCGGATTTTATTGCATATCATTATCGATACAAAGATTGTCTTCCTTTGAAAATATGCCGGAAATTTTATAAAATTCCCATTTATGGATGGACCTTCCGGGAGAAAAAAGAATATAAAAAGAATCAACCATACTTTCAAGGATTTATTTTTGAAAAATTTATGATATAATGGGCGTATCCTGTGATGATAAAGGAGATGATAGAATGAAGAAAAATGTAGTAGTAATATTTGGAGGAGATTCTTCTGAGCATGATATTTCCTGCATGTCGGCGGCAACTGTGATTCAGAATATGGATTCCGAAAAATATAATATTATTTTGGTCGGGATCACCAAACAGGGCGAGTGGCTGCTGGTTGATCGACTGAAAGATATAGAAGACGGAAGCTGGAGAGATGGAGAAGTAAAGGCGTTTATTTCACCGGATACTACGACCCGTTCTTTGGTGATTTTGGCAGAAGGAACCTATAAGCTTCAAAAAGTCGATGTGATTTTCCCGGTACTCCATGGTATGAACGGAGAGGACGGAACCATCCAGGGACTTTTTGAATTATCAAAAATTCCGTATGTGGGATGTGGTGTTCTGGCATCAGCTGTTTCCATGGATAAAGTCTATACAAAAATAATTGTGGACCGGCTTGGAATCGATCAGGCAAGATTTGTGCATATCAGAGAAAGCGATTTTGACGATCTGGATCAGGCTATGGACCGCGTAGAAAAAGAAATCCCTTATCCGGTGTTTGTAAAACCATCCTGTGCGGGCTCATCCAAGGGAGTTTCCAAAGCAGAAAACCGTAGAGAACTGGAGACAGCGTTATATGAGGCGGTAAAGCATGACCGCAATATTCTGGTGGAGGAAACCATCGTCGGAAGGGAAGTAGAATGTGCGGTTCTGGGAGACCGCAAAGAGGTGAAGAGTACCTGTGTCGGAGAAATTCTTGCGGCGGCAGATTTTTATGATTTTGACGCCAAATATAATAATCAGGAATCAAAGACCGTGATAGATCCTGAAATGCCGGAGGAATCCAAAGTAAAAATCAGGGAAGATGCAAGAAAAATCTTTCAGGCAGTGGATGGATTTGGACTCTCCAGAGTGGATTTCTTTCTGGAAGCATCCGGAAGAGTTGTGTTTAATGAAATTAATACCCTTCCGGGATTTACATCCATCAGCATGTATCCGATGCTTTGGAAAGCCTGCGGGTTAAATACACCGGAACTGATTGATACATTGGTGGAACAGGCAATGACAAGATATCGTTAGGGGGAAGAATATGAATGCACCCATTGGTGTGTTTGATTCCGGAATTGGCGGATTGACCGTTGCCAGGGAAATTATGCGCCAGCTTCCGGAAGAGAGCATGATCTATTTTGGAGATACTGCGAGAGTACCGTATGGAACCAAATCCAAAGAAACTATTCTCAGGTATTCCAGGCAGATTGTTAATTTTCTTTTAAGCAAAGGTGTAAAAGCCGTTGTGATTGCCTGCAACACAGCAAGTGCGCTTGCATTGTCAGAACTTCAAAGAGATTATATGATACCGATTGTAGGTATGGTACAGCCCGGAGCTGTTGCGGCAATGAAGGCAACCAAAAATAAAAACATTGGAATTATCGGTACCAATGCCACAATCAAAAGTGGTCAGTACGGAACGTATTTGAGAAAGATAGATCCTCAGGTGACGGTAGTGGCCAAGGCTTGTCCGATGTTTGTTCCACTGGTGGAAGAAGGTCTGATTGACGACCGAATCACAGAGGATATGGTATCAAGATATTTAACAGAGTTTCGGCAGTATCATATTGATTCTCTGATTCTTGGATGTACCCACTATCCGCTGCTGATGAATCCTATTCAAAACTTTATGGGGGATCAGGTGGTTTTGGTAAATCCTGCCTACGAGGTGGCAAAATCTCTGAAACAGATGCTTGAGAAACAAAATATGATGGCTGAAAAAGGGCATGCGGCGGCATATGAATATTACGTCAGCGATATGGCAGACCAATTTATGACCTTTGCAGACCGAGTACTGCCTTGCCGTGTGGATCAGGTGCAGCCGGTAGAAATTGAGAAATATTAGAGAGTGAACGATTATGACAAAAGATATTTTAATTCATATTTCGGGGCTTCAGCTGGATATAGATGCCGATACCCCGGTGGAGATGATGACAACCGGAGCCTATTATTTAAAAAATGGAAAGCATTATATTTTATATGACGAAATTTCCGATGATCATGAGGTTGTAAAAAATATTTTGAAAATAGGCCCCAAAACAGTGGAGTTAACAAGAAAAGGCGGAAGTGGTTCTCACATGGTATTCGAGAAAGGGAAGGAGAATCTTTCGTATTATGACACCCCGTTTGGCAGTCTGCTGATGGGAATCAATACAAGTGAAATTAAATTGAGAGAAGAGGAAAACCAGATGGATCTGCAGGTGGATTATAATTTAACAATTAATGCGGACCATGTGTCAAAGTGTAAGATTGACGTTCAGATTCGTCCAAATGGAGTGTGATGTTAAAACGTATGAAGCAATGGGAAAAAGACCTGATTATTTCCATCGTTCTTTTAATTTCAGCGACCATCATTGCACATGTATTTTTTCTTCAAACAGATCATACGATTAATGTGTCCATGATTTATATGCTGGCAGCCTTCTTTATATCAAGGTATACGAAAGGATACTGGTGGGGAATCGGGTCTTCGATTTTCAGCGTATTGTTTATTAATTGGAGATTTACTTATCCATACTTTAAACTCAATTTCTTAATTGAGGGGTATCCTATGACGTTTATCGGTATTCTGCTGATTTCCGTGATTACCAATATGACGACAACCAGCTTAAATCGGGAAAAGGAAGCGGCGGTCAGCCGGGAAAAAGAGCTTGCGAAACTGAATGAATATAATCGGGAAATTAACCGTCTGACCATTGACAAAGAAAAGGAAAAGATGAGGGCAAATTTGCTGCGGGCAATTTCTCATGATCTGCGCACGCCGTTGACCGGCATGATTGGCGCCAGTTCTACTTATCTGGAAGCAAAAGATTATCTGGATGAGGAGGCAAAGGATCAGCTGGTGCTGGGCATTCAGGAGGATGCCCACTGGCTGTTAAATATGGTGGAAAATCTGTTGAGTATTACGAGAATTCAAAATGACGGGGAAGGCGCGGAAACATCCGTGAAAAAAGTCCCGGAGCCGCTGGAGGAGGTGGTTGCCGAGGCGATGCATCGATTTCATAAGAGATATCCCGAGAGTAAGGTAGAAGTAAAAATTCCCGATGAATTTCTGATGGTTCCAATGGATCCGACCTTAATTGAACAGGTGATTATGAATCTTTTGGAAAATGCATGGGTCCATTCGGGAGAAAAGGAGCTGGTGGATTTCAGAATTCGGCAGGAAGGCAGAAATGTAGTATTTTATGTGCGGGATCACGGGGATGGAATTGAACCGGATCGAATGGCGCATTTGTTTGACGGATGTGCCGGGGCAAAGGACCATGAAAGCCGCAAAGGAATGGGCATTGGACTCACAATTTGTAAGACCATTGTTTTGGCCCATCAGGGAGAAATTCACGCAAGAAATTATGAGAACGGGGCGGAATTTTATTTTAGCCTGCCATTGGATGAGGCGACGGAGGATAAAAACGCATGACAGAGTTAAAATCAACGGTGCTGATTATTGAAGATGAAGAGAATATTGGGAATTTTATGTCTGCTATTTTAAAAAGCAGCGGATATAAGCCGATTTTATGTAGTACCGGTCAGCAGGGAATACAATGTGCAGAATCTTATTGCCCGGATGTGATTTTGCTGGATCTGGGACTTCCGGATATTGACGGAATGGAAGTACTTCGTGAAATCAGAAGTTGGGCAGTAACTCCGATCATTATTCTTTCTGCCAGAAATCTGGAATCCGAGAAGGTGAAGGCTTTAGATGCGGGAGCCGATGATTATATTACCAAACCATTCGGAAATCGTGAGCTGTTGGCAAGAATCCGTACAGCCCTTTGCCATCGGAGACAGCCGGTGGAGGCAGATACGGGAGCGCCGGTTTACCGCGCCGGACGGCTGAAAATCAACTTTGAGAAACGCAGAGTGTTCTTGGGAGAGACAGAGGTTCGGCTGACGCAGATAGAATATAAATTGGTTTCGCTTCTGGCGGAGAATTCCGGAAAGGTCATTACTTATGAATTTATTATAAAAAACATATGGGGACCTTATGCAGATACCAACAACCGGATTTTAAGAGTGAATATGGCGAATATTCGGCGGAAAATAGAGGAGAATCCGGCAGTTCCTCAATATATTTTTACGGAGGTCGGAGTCGGATATCGAATGCTGGAAAACGAATTGTCTTAGGAAAAGAACAAAAAAGAACTTGCAATTGGGAAAAACTTCTGGTACGATAAACGTGACGAAGAGGTCAGAGCAAAATTTGCTTTGACCTCTTTTTTTCTTTATCTGACAGAAAACACCGGGAAATTTTCTGTCAGACCCAAATGTTCCAAATATCGGCGCGCAAGGCGGAGCAAGGTTATCTTTCATTTTGGGAGTAACATAAATATAATGACATAATGGAAATGGAGGACAGAATTATGAACGCAGGAGATACAGGATTTATTTTACTTTGTGCGGCTTTTGTATTCTTTATGACGCCGGGGCTTGCTTTTTTCTATGGAGGTCTGGTCAGAAGAAAAAATGTCGGGAATACGATGATGCAGTGTGTATTTATTATGGGAATTTCCATTGTAATGTGGATTTTATTCGGCTATGCGCTTTCTTTTGGAGGAAATCATGGAGGAATCATAGGAGGAGCAAAATGGTTTGGATTTCAGGGAGTGGGAATGGAAGCAGGTCCCTATGCGGATACAATTCCGAATCTCGCCTTTGCGGCTTTTCAGATGATGTTTGCGATGATTACACCGGCCTTGATCACAGGGTCTGTGGTTGGAAGAATGAGATTTAAGGCCATTGTTCTTTTTATCATTTTATGGTCGCTGATTGTTTATTATCCAATGGCACATATGGTGTGGGGAGAAGGAGGATTTCTGGCATCCATCGGCTCTGTGGATTTTGCAGGAGGAAATGTTGTACATATTACTTCCGGTGTCAGCGGTTTGGTTCTTGCTCTGCTGCTTGGGAAACGACATGGCTATGATCAGGGCGCTTACCATGTGCACAATACTCCGTTTGTATTTCTCGGAGCAGCCATGCTTTGGTTTGGGTGGTATGGATTTAATGCAGGAAGCGCTCTGGCAGCCGATGGACTGGCAGCACATGCGTTTATGACAACGTCTGTTTCTGCGGCGGCAGGGCTGGTATCATGGATGCTGATTGAAGCCTTTGCAGAGGGAAAGGTTACATTGATAGGAGCTTCCACCGGATTGGTGATCGGATTGGTAGCAATCACACCGGGAGCCGGATTTGTTCCGATTTGGGCATCTTTGATCATTGGTCTTCTTGTCAGCCCGATCTGCTATTTTGGTGTGAAATTGGTCAAAGGAAAATTAAAAATTGATGACGCACTGGACGCGTTCGGATGCCACGGAATAGGAGGTATCTGGGGTGGAATTGCCACAGGACTGTTTGGGCTAACCTCTGTCAATGATGTAGCTCAGTGGAATGGTCTGGCATTCGGAGAAACCGGACTGTTTACGGCGCAGATCATTGGAATTGCAGTATCCATTGCAGTTGCAGTGATAGGAACTCTGATTTGTGCTGCGGCTGTAAAAATATTCACTCCGCTGAGGGTGGATGAAAAAGATGAGAAGATTGGTCTGGATATTGCAGAACATGGAGAGAATGCATATCCGAGCTTTAATGGTCTGGATTAATCAAAAGGCGGAGGTGATAGAAATGATGATTAAAATAAATGCTATTGTAAGAGAAGAAAAACTGGAAGATGTGAAGACGGCTTTAAATAAAATCGGAGTTAATGGGATTACGGTGTCTCAGGTTATGGGGTGCGGCGCACAAAAGGGCCTCACAGAGGTGGTTCGGGGAACGAAGGTTGATCTGATGATGCGTCCTAAAATTAAGTTTGAGATTGTTGTTTCTTCTGAGGAATGGGAGAAAAGAACCATCAAAGCAATTCAGGAGGCGGCATTTACCGGAGAGGTTGGCGACGGAAAAATTTTCAGTTATGAAGTTCGGAATGTTGTGAGAATCCGCACCGGAGAGACAGATGTGGAAGCGCTTCAGGATTAGACAGCAAAGATAAAAAGGGGAGAAGGCAGAGTATATGCAAGGCAGATGGAATTGTGTATACTCTGTTTTTATGATAGGAAAAAAGTTTTCAAGTTCGGATATCATAAAACGACCTGCAGAATGCAAACTCCTCGGATTTGTTTGTGAAAATGTATAAAATCTTAAAATTTCAAAATAATGGTTCATTTCTTTGGAAATTCATGATAAGATGATAGCCGAATTAGAGTATAGACAGAAGAACAAAGGAAGAGAAGAATGGAAGCGGTAACACTAATTTCAAATCATATGGGAGCAGATACATATTTGGAATTGAGGAAGGCGGTAGGATTTAAGCCTTTGTCCCGGTCACAGGCAAAGAAAGCGCTGGATCACAGTCTCTATATTGTCTGCGCATATATGGATGCACAGATTGTAGGAATGGGACGTTTGGTTGGAGACGGAGCAGTGGTCTGCTATATTCAGGATCTTATGATACATCCTGAATTTCAACATTGCGGAATCGGCGGAGCAATCATTGAGGACCTGATACAGTATGTTCAGGGCATATGTGAGGAAAATACAGAGATCATGTTGGATTTAATGTGTGCTGTTGGACGCGAGCCATTTTATCAAAAACATGGGTTTATTTCCAGACCGACGAAGCGCCTCGGACCCGGAATGATACGATATATCAAAGGTGAAACGGATGGAAAAGAATGAGTTTCCAAAGAAAGGAGTAAAGAGAGATGAGTGAGAAAAGGTATGATCCATATACCGGATATGAGTGCGGCAGGGAGGGAGAAAAGGAAGCAAATCATTTTGATCCTTATGAGAAAAAAGAAAATTCAAACAGCGGAATGGCTCTGGCAGCAATGATTCTGGGAATTGTCTCCATTGTCCTGATGATTAGCTGCTGCTGTTCTCCCATTGCGATTATTACAGGAATTGCGGCTATTATCTGTTTCGCTGTATCTCCTAAAAATGCAGATGGCAGGGGACAAAAGGCATTGGCTGGATTAATTTGCGGTATCATTGCAGTGATTGGTTCGATGCTGTTGATGATTATATTTATTTTCAATATCTTGTTATCTGATGAATTTCAGAATGAGTTTCATAAGGAATTTAATGACAGTTATTATGAACAGCAGTATAATGAAAGTTTTTAGCATATGGCAGAAGATGCCCTGTTTTTTTAAGGAAGTAACACATCTTTACTGTCCGGCGTGCGGCGGGACTCGTGCAGTGAAGGCTATGCTGTGCTTAGAGATTGAGCGGGCATTTTTTTGCAATCCCACAGTTGTCTACGGAGCCGTTGTGATTCTATGGTGTCTGATATGGAAAATCATACAGAGAACGACGGGAAAATCAATTGGATTTTTGAAGCCGGGAGTCTGGATGCTGCTGGCGGGCGTTGTGCTGTTTTTTGGATTTGCAGTTTTGCGCAATGTGATGGTGTATCAGTTTGGATACGATTATCTTGGAGATCTGCTGTAAAGAATTTGTCGGAAGGAGCTGTGTGGAAAGCTCAAAGAAAACTTAATTTGTAGAGTGAGTGAAACCTCCTTTAAAATTGTATTGGGAATGATATCAATACAATTTTAAGGAGGTTTTTTATGAAACGTACTATTTATGGATATGTTCGTGTGTCCACAAGAGAACAAAAGGAAGATCGTCAGCTGATTGCGCTGCAGACCTTTCCGGTATCAAGGAAAAACATTTATACGGATAAACTCAGCGGGAAAGATTTCAATAGACCCCAATATCAGGAGCTGTTGAAAAGAATTCAGCCCGGAGATCTTCTGGTAGTAAAATCCATTGACCGTCTGGGGCGGAATTATGAAGAAATTCTATTGCAGTGGAGGAATCTTACCAAGGAAAAGCAGGCGGATATCGTTGTGCTGGATATGCCTCTTCTGGATACGAGAAAGTCAGGAAATGATTTGACAGGCACGTTTGTGGCTGATTTGGTCTTGCAAGTTTTATCCTATGTGGCTCAGACAGAACGTGAGAATATTCACCAAAGACAAATGGAGGGAATTGCAGCGGCAAAGCTGCGGGGCGTGCAGTTTGGACGCCCGAGAAAGCCTGTGCTGGAGCTGTTCTGGCAGTTGAAATCGGAGTGGGAAAATAAAAAAATTACTTCTCGGGAAGCCGCCCGCAGGCTCTCCATTGCACAGGATACTTTTTTACGATGGGTTCATGGCAAGTAGGATAGGATCAGGAAAATGTAGGAAATATCGGTCGCTGTTTTTGTCGTTTATATCTATATTTTCCATTTATGTTCTTAACAGATAAGATAATATATGTTGAAAATTATGATATTTGATAGTATATCATGTCAGAACGTTAAAGTCTGCCTTATCGGGCAAGATCATTGAAGCGAAAAGTACGATGGATTTATGTGCATCCGTAGGGAGGCTTGACTGGATTGCTGTAAAACTTAGGAGGAGCGGTCGCTGTATATAAGGAAAGCCGGGAAAATAAGCATGTGAACAATCTTTATTTTTAGCTGGTTCATACGTATTTAGTCGCGAAGGAAGGGAGAAAGTATGGAATTATTGGAGGCACTGCGTATTCAGACAGGGTGCGCTTTTATTTCTGATTTAAGAGGTTTTGCACAGGTTCATTTCCTTGGTGATGCACTTCAAAAAATAAATGTCCGGCAATATGATGTGCAGGAATGGGAGAAAGCCGTAAATTATATTACCGGCAGCACCAAGTCCTTTCAAACACAGGAGGAAGCGGCAGAGTATTTAAAAAATTTCTAAGAAGGAAACCTGATCGGTCATAAACAGTAAAAAGGCATATGGAAGGATGCTTTTGCAGATATCCATCGGCTCACAAAGAGGAGCAAGTCCCTCAATTTTTGAGAGACTTGCTCCTCTTTGTTTTGATTACAGTAAAGGTTTTCTTTCGATACGTCTTATTGGATTACATAAATTCTTTTAGAGATATGCGGAGAGCACGGTGTTACTCCTTCACAAGAAGAAGCTCTGTGGATTCCGAAATCAGTCGGTAAGAATCTTCAGGAAGATTTTGATCAGAAATAAAATAGTCAATATCCCGCCAACTGGCATATTGAACCATGGAGCACTGCTTTGCCTTGGAACTGTCAGAAATGACAACTACAGTTTTTGCCTGAGGAAGAATTGCCTGTTTTACCTGAGCATCTGTAAATTCAGTAACAGCGGGACCATTGTGTCCCTCAAATCCGCTGGTTCCCAAAAAGGCAATATCAACTTTGGTATTGTTGATAAGATTGGTCGTTTGAAATCCTTCTGTGGACATATTATTGGGATTTAATTGTCCTCCGGTGAGAATTACAGTATTTCGGTTGTTATTTAAAAAATACATGGTATTGATAGAATTCGTAACGATGGTATAACCACTTCTTTGACTGAGAAGCTGCGCCATGCACTGGATGGTACTTCCGGCATCCAGGTAGATAACAGCCTGCTCAGGAATGAATTCCAATGCTTTTTCGCACAGAGCGAGTTTGAGAGAGCGGTTTTCATCTGTTCGTGATTCAATTGGAATGGGAGCAAAGCTGGATGTTAATGTGGCTCCGCCGTGGCTTCGCTCAATTTTACCGGTTTTCTGCAGCTGGGTCAGATCTCTTCGGATGGTTTCTTTTGTAACATGGAAATGTTCGGCAAGTTCCGTAATTTTAGCGCTGCCAGAAACATGAATATATTCAATAATCTCTTTTTGACGTTCTTTTGCCAGAAGTTTGGACATATTTTTCCCTCCGCAATTTTTGTAAAATATTTGATATTCTATGGAGCAGCCGTGAATTCAAAGATGAAGAAAGCGGACAGACTCCGGTTGAACAGTTTGGAATTTAGTTTAATGGAAAAAACTTAAAAAGTCAAATAAAACAACAAAATCAAAAATATTACTTGACAAAACAAAAATAAAAACATAAAATCTAACACATAAACAAAAAAGCAACAAAAACGGAAAAAGGAGGTCCAATGAAACATTGGAGAAAATATTTATTTAAGGTCAATGGATTAGAGATGGAGGCAGTATATAATGAGGATACGATAAAACAGATATTCCTGCCCTTGCTTCGGAAGCTGACTGCAATGCAAAAAGCCGAGAAAAGACGTTTGGTGGTATTTATGGCAGCTCCGCCTGCGGTTGGAAAAACAACGTTATGTCAATTTTTAGAGCATTTATCCAGAGACCGGGAGGAATTGACAGAGATACAATCCATTGGTCTGGATGGATTTCATTATCATGATGCTTACATCCGCGCTCACAGTGCGATCGTTTTTGGAAAAGAAGTTCCGATGAAAAAGGTAAAGGGGTGTCCGGAAACGTATGATACGAAAAAACTTCAAAAAAAGCTTGCAGCGCTTGGACGGGAGACGGTCCTATGGCCGATCTATGATCGAACAATTCACGATGTTGTGGAAGACGCCGTAGAGGTTTCAAAAGATATTATTTTGATTGAAGGAAATTGGCTGCTGTTAAAGGAAGAGCCATGGAAATCAATGGTAAAATTTGCTGATTATACAATTTTAATTCGCTCCAACGAGGAAATGCTCAAAGAGCGTTTGATCGGTCGGAAAATAAAAGGAGGTTTTACGCCAGAAGAAGCACAAAACTGGTATGTTCAAAGTGACCGCATCAATGTAAAGAGGGTTTTAGATACATCTATGAATGGAGACAGCATAATGCAGGTAGAGGAGGATAATGATTATTCAATGATTCAGGAGGAAATGTTATGAAGTCAACAGCGGCAGTCTTAGCAGGGAAAAATCAGGTATATGTAAAAGAAATAGAATTACCGGAGCTCGGGGAAGAAGAACTTTTGGTAAAGATCGTATCGAATAGTGTTTGTTTGTCAACTTATAAAGCAGCCATCCGCGGGGCAGACCACAAACGTGTGCCGGATGATATCAGTCCGGAGCATCCAACAATTACAGGACATGAATTTGGCGGATATATTGTTCGAGTGGGAGAAAAATTAAAGGATCAATTCAGTGAAGGAGAAAAATTCGTTTTACAGCCGGCAATGGGACTGCCGAGCGGGTATTCTGCCGGATACAGCTATGAATACTATGGCGGCAATGCAACATACTGTATTATACCCAAAGTATCCATTGATTTGGGCTGTGTACTTCCGTATGAGGGCGACTATTTTGCCAATGCTTCGCTGGCAGAACCTATGTCTTGTATTATTGGAGCTTTTCATGCAACGTATCATACAACCCCTTATGTTTATGAGCATAAGATGGGGCTGAAAGATGGCGGAAGCGTAGCGCTGCTTGGATGCGCGGGACCGATGGGAATCGGAGCAATTGATTATGCTGTGCATGGGCCATATCATTCAAAGAGAATCGTTGTGACAGATATCGACGAAGAAAGATTACAGCGCGCAAAAGCTTTAATTCCACTGGAGGATGCGGCAAAATACGGCGTGGAGCTTCATTATATCAACACTGCAGACAAGGAAAATCCAGTGGAAGAAATGAAAGAGTTAAATGGCGGAAAGGGCTATGATGAGGTTTTTGTATTTGCACCGGTCAGAGCATTGATCGAGATGGGAGATGACCTTCTGGGAAATGATGGATGCCTGAATTTCTTTGCGGGTCCCACAGAGAATGATTTCAAGGCAAATTATAATTTCTATAATGTTCATTATGAGGGAACTCATATTTGCGGAACTTCAGGAGGAGCGCCGGCGGATATGGTGGAATCCTTAGAATTATCGGCGGCAGGCAAAATCAATCCTTCCTACATGATTACTCACATTGGGGGGATTGACGCAGCACCGGATACGATTTTGAACCTTCCAACGCTTTCTGGAGGAAAGAAGCTTATTTATCCCCATATCAAGATGCCATTGACTGCAATTACAGATTTTGAAGCATTGGGAGAGGAGCAGCCGATGTTCGCGCAGCTTGCAAAAATTTGCCAGACAAACAACAATGTCTGGTGCGAGGAAGCGGAAAAATACCTTCTGAAAACACTTGCGCCGGATCTTGCAACCAACCTTTAAATAGAGTATAATAAGAATGATGTGAAAAAGTTAACGAATTATATGGAGGACAAACTATGTTAGTATCAGCAAAAGAAATGTTAAATAAGGCGAAAGCCGGACATTATGCAGTTGGACAGTTTAACATCAATAACCTGGAATGGACAAAAGCTATTTTGTTAGCAGCAGAAGAGACAAGATCTCCGGTGATTCTTGGTGTTTCCGAAGGCGCCGGAAAATATATGACAGGATATAAAACTGTTGTAGGTATGGTAAATGGAATGTTAGAAGAGCTGAACATTTCCGTACCTGTAGCGCTTCATTTAGATCATGGATCTTATGAAGGATGTTATAAATGTATCGAAGCAGGATTTTCTTCTGTAATGTTTGACGGATCTCATTATCCAATTGAAGAAAATGTTGAAAAAACAAAAGAGCTTGTGAAAGTAACAAGAGGAAAAGGAATGTCCATCGAGGCGGAAGTCGGATCCATTGGCGGAGAGGAAGACGGAGTCATTGGAAAAGGTGAATGCGCAGATCCAGAGGAATGTAAAGCTGTTGCAGATCTTGGTGTTACAATGCTTGCAGCCGGAATCGGAAACATTCATGGAAAATATCCGGAAAACTGGGAAGGCTTAAGCTTTGAAACTTTAGATGCAATTCAGAAATTAACAGGAGATATGCCGTTGGTATTACATGGCGGTACAGGAATTCCGGATGATATGATTAAAAAGGCAATTTCTCTGGGAGTAGCTAAAATCAATGTAAATACAGAATGCCAGATTGCATTTGCTGAGGCGACACGTGACTATATTGAAGCAGGAAAAGATCAGGAAGGAAAAGGATTTGATCCTCGTAAATTATTAGCGCCTGGAACAGAAGCAATCAAGGATATGGTTATTACAAAGATTAAATTATTCGGATCTGACGGAAAAGCGGAATAGAATTGAAGTGATAAAATTTCTTAGAATGTCAAGAATGTCTTGACATTCTTTTTTATCTCAACTATAGTATTCCTAGATAGGAACACGAGGTGATGTTATGGATAATGTGGAACGTCTGATGGAGTTTGGACTGACCCGTCATGAGGCAAATCTCTATGTTCTTCTTGTGTTGGAGGGCGCATTGAATGGCTATGAGGCAGCAAAGTTAAGCGGTATTTCGCGCTCCAATGCCTACAGCGCATTGGCAGGTCTCGCAGAGAAAGGCGCTGCCTGCATGCAGGAAGAAGATACTGTAAAATATATACCGGTTCCGGTAGAAGAGTTTTGCAGCAATAAGATTCGGCATATGAAAAATCAAAAAAAGGCATTGCTTGCAGAGCTGCCAGCCAAGAGAAAAAATAATGGCGGGTATCTGACAATCAGAGGAGAAGAGCATATCTGTGATAAAATTATTGATATGTTATCTCATGCAAAAGAGAGGGCTTATGTGTCGATCTATAATGAAAGGCTGGAAATGTTTCGGAAATATCTTGAGAAAATGACCTGGGAAGGGAAAAAAGTTGTGATTATTACCAACGAACCTTTCGAGCTGTCCGGAGCGACAGTCTATTTAACGGAATGCCGAAAAGGGCAGATTCGTTTGATTACCGATTCCAGCGATGTTTTAACCGGAGAGATTGCCAATCAATATGAGGCAACTTGTCTATATTCCAGTAATCAGAATCTGGTGGAAGTGTTTAAAGATGCTTTAGCCAATGAAATACAATTATTAAAAATGAAAGGAAAGAATGAACATGGCAAAGAAACCATTTGTAACGAAAGAACAGTTAGATGAGATTACAAAAAAATACCCGACTCCGTTTCATATATATGATGAGAAGGGGATCCGGGAAACTGCAAGAGGATTATACAAGGCATTTTCATGGAATAAAGGATTTAAAGAATATTTTGCGGTCAAAGCAACTCCAAACCCGACGATTTTAAGAATTTTAAGAGAAGAAGGCTGTGGAACAGACTGTTCGTCTCTGACAGAACTGATGATGTCTGACAAATGTGGTTTTTCGGGTGACGAGATTATGTTTTCCTCCAATGACACACCGGCAGAAGAGTTTATTCTGGCAAAACAGCTTGGCGCAACGATTAATTTAGATGATATTACACATATTGAATTCCTAAAGGAAACGGCAGGAATACCGGAAACCATTTCCTGCCGCTATAATCCGGGCGGGGTATTTGCTCTCGGTACAGATATTATGGATAACCCGGGAGATGCAAAATATGGAATGACAACAGAGCAGATGTTTGAAGCTTTTGCTCGGCTGAAAGAGCTTGGAGTGAAA
>CAJMHU010000022.1 GCA_905213305.1 uncultured Anaerostipes sp. | reverse complement strand
ATTTCAACTTCCAAATCATCCTCGATCTCCGGCATAACATCACAGGATGCAAACGAAGTCTGCCGCTTTCCTGCCGCATTAAACGGTGAAATTCGTACCAAACGGTGAACTCCTTTTTCTGAGCGGAGATACCCAAAAGCATTGGTTCCTTTTACTTTTACCGTGACTGATTTAATTCCCGCCTCATCTCCGTCCAGATAGTCTAAAACCTCTGTTGCATATCCTTTTTTATTTGCCCAGCGAGTAAACATTCGATACAACATCCCCGCCCAGTCACAGGATTCTGTTCCTCCTGCTCCCGCATGCAGAGTCAAAATTGCATCATTTTGATCGTATTCACCGGTCAGCAGTGTGGAAATCCGCAGCTTATCATATTGCGCTTCAAATTCTTCCATGATATCACAAGCTTCCTGCACCAACTCATCATCGCTGTCCTCTTCCGCCATGGCAAGCAGCGTCTCCACATCTTCATATTTCGTTTTTAAACTCTCATATTCTTCTACAACGGTCTTAAGCCCCTTGACTTCTTTCATCACATTCTGAGATGTTTCTACATGATCCCAGAATCCGGGCTCCTCCATATTTAACTCCAGTTGAGCAATCCGCTCACGCTTTGCCTCTAATGCAAGAGAACCACTGAGATTCTCCAGTGGTTCCTGAAAAGAGTTCAAAGTATACTTTAATTGTTCTAATTCAATCACTATGAAACTCCTTATTTTCTTCCGCAGCAGTTTTTATACTTCTTTCCGCTTCCACATGGACATGGGTCATTTCTTCCGATCTTTGCCCCTTTTCTTACGTACGGTGTCTTTGCACTGCTTTCGTCTTTATTTGTTCCTGTTACCTTCGCTACTTGTTCCTTTTCAATTTTTTGCTCAAGCTGAACATGGAATAAAGCCCCGGTTGTTTCTTCCTGAATCGCATTGGTCATTTCATGAAACATATCAAATCCAATCATACGATACTCAACCACCGGATCTCTCTGACCATACGCCTGCAACCCGATTCCTTCCCGCAGCTGATCCATATCATCAATATGATCCATCCACTTACGGTCAATCACCTTTAAGAGAATGATTCGTTCAATCTCTCGAAGATCAAAATCTTCAAATTCCACCTCTTTTGCTTCGTACAATGCTACGGTTTCATTTTGAAGACGTTCTATCAGATCTTCCACTTTTCCGGATGCCTTTTCCCCCTCTTCCAGTTTGATCTGTTTCAATGGTATAATCGGAAGCAGTTCTGCATTTAACGTATCCAGATCCCATTCTTCCGGAGGCAGCTCATCACTGATCACCTGATTGACATGGGCTGCTACTGTCTCTTTCATCATAGACAGAACAGATCCCTTCATATTATCTCCGTCCAGAACCCTTCTTCTTTCTTTATAGATTACCTCTCTCTGATCGTTATTTACACGGTCATAATCCAGAAGATTTTTACGAATTCCAAAGTTATTATTTTCAATCTTCTTCTGAGCTCTTTCAATGGTTTTACTAATTGTCTTATGCTGAATTTCTTCGCCTTCCGGAATTCCCAGCGCATTATAGACACTGATCATTCTTTCAGATCCGAACAAACGCATCAAATCGTCTTCCAAAGACAGATAAAATTTTGATTCTCCCGGATCTCCCTGACGGCCCGCACGTCCGCGAAGCTGGTTATCAATACGTCTGGATTCATGACGCTCTGTACCAATAATTTTCAGACCTCCAAGATCTGCCACTCCATCTTCTAAAACAATGTCTGTACCACGCCCCGCCATATTCGTAGCAATGGTGACTGCTCCGATTTCTCCGGCGTGAGAAATAATCTCCGCTTCTTTTTCATGGAATTTCGCGTTCAATACATTATGTTTGATACGGCGTTTCTTCAGCATGGCGCTTAATTCCTCAGACATTTCAATGGTAATGGTACCAACCAGTACCGGCTGCCCCTTCTCATGGGATTCTATAATATCATTGACAACCGCATTCATCTTCTCATGTTTTGTTTTGTAAATTGCATCATTGTGATCGATACGGATCACCGGTTTATTGGTCGGAATCACAACAACGTCCATGCCGTAAATTTCACGGAACTCCTGCTCTTCTGTCTGTGCAGTACCCGTCATACCTGCCTTTTTGGCATATTTATTAAAGAAATTCTGAAATGTAATGGTTGCAAGCGTTTTGGATTCTCTTTTTACCTTAACATGTTCCTTCGCCTCAATCGCCTGATGAAGCCCGTCCGAATACCGTCTTCCCGGCATAATACGACCTGTGAATTCATCCACAATCAAAACCTCATCGTCCTTGACTACATAATCTTTATCTTTAAACATTAAATTATGTGCGCGCAGCGCCAGAATAATATTATGCTGAATTGCCAGATTCTCCGGATCTGCAAGGTTCTCAATATGGAAGAATTTCTCTACTTTCTGAACGCCTTCCGCTGTCAGCATGATGTGCTTATCCTTTTCATTTACAAGGAAATCTCCGTCCTCTTTAATATCTTCATTCATTAAGATATCCATTTTTGACAGCTCTCCGTCGGAACTTCCCCTCTCCATCTGACGTGCCAGAATATCACAGGCACGATAAAGTTCCGTAGATTTTCCGCTTTCCCCTGAAATAATCAAAGGAGTTCTCGCCTCGTCAATCAAAACGGAGTCCACCTCATCCACAATGGCATAATGCAGATCTCTCTGCACCAAATCTTCTTTATCAATCACCATATTATCTCTCAGATAATCAAATCCAAGCTCGTTGTTTGTAATATAGGTAATATCACACTGATATGCCCTGCGGCGTTCGTCATTTTCCATATCATTGGTTACTACCCCCACTGTAACTCCAAGAAAATTATGAATCGCTCCCATCCACTCAGCATCACGCGTTGCCAAGTAGTCATTGACCGTTACGATATGAACACCCTTTCCTTCCAGAGCGTTCAAATACGCCGGAAGCGTAGATACCAAAGTTTTTCCTTCACCGGTTCTCATCTCGGCAATTCGTCCCTGATGAAGAATAATTCCTCCAATCAGCTGTACCCGGTAATGCTTTAATCCAATCGTACGGCTGCTGGCTTCACGGACAACTGCAAAAGCTTCCGGCAAGAGATCATCCAGCGTCTCGCCATCTGCCAGACGTTTTTTAAACTCTTCTGTTTTTTGTTTTAACTCATCATCGGACAATTTCTGCATATCATCATCCATTGCCTCGATCTTATCTACAATTTTACTGATTCTCTTAATCTCTTTGTCACTATGAGAACCAAACACTTTATCAAATAAACCCATAACTTATTCTCCTGCATTTATAATGAACTGGGAGAAATCCCCCATTTTTCTATAGACTTTGATATTGTAACACTTCTAAATCATTGGCGCAAGTTAACTGCCTGTAAAATTTCTCAAAATATATTCTCTTCTCTCCACCGCGCCTCGTCTGCGATTGCAGCCTTCCTGTTCATATCTTATGAATTAAAACAAAGCGTTTTTGTTCGATCGAAGATTTTTTGCCAAACAAAAAAAGGAAACCCCGAAAGGCTTCCCCAAATTCTGCATTTTTAAAATTCCGGCTCAATCAGTCCGTATGTATTCCCTTTTCTCTTATATACAACGTTGACTTCAAAAGTATCAGCATTGCGGAATACAAAAAAGTCATGTCCTAGCAATTCCATCTGGATACATGCTTCCTCTACATCCATCGGTTTAATCGCAAACTTCTTGCTTCGGATAATGCGGATCTCATCATCCTCCACTTCATCCTCCATCTCCATGAATTCCTGCCGAAAACTGGTTCCTTCATGTTTTTGATTCAAAAGCCTTGTCTTATATCTGCGGATCTGGCGTTCAATGACATCCACAACCAGATCAATGGATACATACATGTCTTCACTGCCTTCTTCTGCACGGATAATGTGCCCTTTCATAGGAATGGTAACTTCTATCTTCTGTCTTCCCTTCTGAACACTAAGAGTCACGTTCACAATCGTATCATCGACCAAATATTTGTCGAGACGTCCCAACTTCTCTTCTACCGCAGCCCTAATTCCTTCTGTGATCTCAATGTTCTTTCCACTAATAATGAATTTCATGGCTCCCATCTCCTTTACTTTTTTATGTGTATTCATTATAACACATAATATTCTTGAAGGAAACAAAATCTTTTTAGAAATATTACACAAAACATACGTTTTGTTTTCCTGTTTTTCACAAACTTTTTTTCATGTTTCTCTATGCAAATTAATTGTGGATAATGTGGATAAGTCTGTGGGTAAGTACTTTTTGGCTTAATTCTGCCATTTTGGTATGTGGATAACTTTGTGAGTATTTTGTGGGTATTTTTTTCAAATTTCTACAAAAAATACTTGCATTCAAAAATGTTAGACAACTCGTACAAATCGTACAAAAACACTTGCTTTTTCTTTTTTTAGTCACCAATAAAAACTTTGTCGAATTGTCTGAAAATTATATTTTTTGAAGATACCGCTCCACTGACTGTACACAATTGGCTCCATCCGCAACAGCTGTCACCACTTGACGCAGCTTTTTTCTTCGTCCGTCTCCACCGGCGAAAATTCCGGGAATATTTGTAATTCCATCTTCCCCGGCAACAATATATCCCTGCTCATCCATTTCAAGCTGACCTTTTAACAATTCTGACGCCGGTTTTGTTCCAACCGCAACAAAGATTCCGTCCACATTTAAAATGTTATCCACATGGTTATTCACATTTTTTATATGAACCTTTTCCACCGTTGTTTCTCCTTCGATTTCTGTTACCACCGTATCCCAGAGAATCTCTATATTCTCACTCTTTTTTACCTGATCCTGAAGGATCTTAGCTCCCCGCAGCTGGTCTCTTCGATGGATCAAATAGACTTTTTTACACATTCGGCTTAAAAATAATGCATCTTCCAATGCCACATCTCCTCCGCCCACTACAGCTGTTACTTTATCACGGAAGAATGCACCGTCGCATGTTGCACAGTAAGACACTCCCATTCCGGTAAGCCTTTCTTCTCCGGGAACCTCCAGAGTCCGATGTATGGCTCCTGTCGCAAGAATTATGGTCCTGGTGCGGATGATTTCTCCGCTTCCAAGCTCAATTTCTTTGATTTCACCATCTGCCTGAATCTTTCGCACCTCACCTGTAATGCGCTCCACACCTAATTCTTTTGCATGCTCTGAAAATTTGCTGCTTAACTCCATTCCATTGGTTTTTGGAATGCCCGGATAATTATCAACTTCATAAGTCTTAATGACCTGTCCTCCCGGCAAATATTCTTTTTCCAATAAAACACAGTCCAACATCGCCCGTTTCGCATAAATTGCCGCAGTCATTCCTGCCGGCCCTGATCCAATAATTGCCAAATCATAAATCTTCATAATAAACTCCTTTTTGTATTATTATAACACAGCAATCCTAATTTTATTTTTCTTTCCTGAAATTTTTTCATTCTCTCATTGACATCTGGTTTTTTCAGTGTTATATTTAGATAAACTTCTAATTGTTTTTTCATGATGTATCTTATTTTGAAAGAAGGTGGTGTTTTGGGATTTCAGAAGACATTTAAGGCACTCTCTGATTCTACCCGAAGACAGATTTTAAACTTATTAAAAGATGGACGTTTATCTGCCGGAGAGATCGGTCAGCATTTTGATATGACTGCCGCCACAATTTCTCATCATTTAAACATTTTAAAAGAAGCCAATTTGATCACAGTTTCCAGAGAGGGGAAATATCTTTACTATGAACTGAATCTCTCCGTTTTTGAAGAAATCATCAGTTGGCTTTCTAATTTCAAGGAGGAGGATCGCTATGAAGATCAAAAATAAAGAATTACTTATCATTTTTATATTATCACTCATTCTTGCCATTGCTTCCTTTCCTTTTCTGGATCCTAAGATCCCAATCCACTGGAATGCAAGCGGCACCATTGATGGATATGGCAGTAAATTTTGGGTTTTTCTGGAACCAGCCTTGATTTTGATTCTCTGGTTTCTTATGGATCTGCTGAAAAAGATAGATCCGAGACGTTCATTTTACGCAATGTTTGACCGGGAATACCGACTTTTTAAAACAGGCTTTTGTGTCTTTTTACTGGTAATACAAATTTTTACTTTATCTGCCGCCTTTGGCATAGAATTTAAAATGGATCGATGGATTCCTTTCCTCGTTGGAATTTTTTTCACATTTATTGGAAATATGATGCCAAAATTCAAACCAAATTATTTTATTGGAATTAAAACTCCATGGACCATCGCCAATGACACGGTATGGTTTAAAACACACCGGCTTGCCGGAAAGCTTTGGTTTGCCGGAGGTTTGATCATGGCATTCTCTGCGTTCCTTCCGAAATATTTCAACGTGATTGTATTTTCCATCATTGTTATTCTTTTAATGGTTCTTCCGATTTTTTATTCCTATCGAATCTATCGAATGTAAGCCAAACGGACACCTTCGTCTTGTTCTCCCGATCTCCTCTGTTCACAAAGAGCTTTCTGATCGAAAAAATTAAGATCCTCTCTTTTGTTTTCTTCACCTGAAAACAAAAGAGAGGATCTTTCTCATAATTTCTTTGTCAGCAAAGCAATGACAGTTTTTTCAATTCCAGAAGAATTCCACTGTATCTCGGAATCACAAGAGATAATTTACTTTTATCTCCTTCTATGGTCCATTCACACAATTCTTTGCCTTTTTCTACTTTTCCTCCAAATTCCTGCCAGTCTGTATGAAGTAAAACAGTCTGATGCCACCGACCCGGCAGTTCCAATTCATAATTCTGCCATTCCTGATCTGAAAAATGAAACACGCCTGCCAACATCCGCTCCTCACTTTTTCTTCCAATCACATAAATACAACGCTCTTCCTGATGACAATCCAGCCACTGAAAATTTTGAGGATCATAATCATAATGGAGCTCTTTTTTTCTCTCATAAATTGTATTCAGCCGGATCATATATTTATGAAAGGCATCATGAATCGGATATTTCAATATCATCCAGTCCTGCTCCTGTTTCTCTGTCCATTCCCTCAGTTGTCCAAATTCATTTCCCATAAAATTCAATTTCTTTCCCGGATGCATCATCATATAAAGGTACATGGCTCTTGCCTGCGGAAACTTATCTTCATAATCTCCATACATCTTCTGCAAAATCGTTGCTTTGCCATGCACGACCTCATCATGGGAAAATTCCAACAGATAGTGTTCCTTCCAAAAATACATCATTGAAAAGGTTAACTTGTGATAATCTCTGGTTCGATATTCTGGAGCAGACTGAAAATATTCCAGAGTATCATGCATCCATCCAAGATCCCATTTATAATCAAACCCAAGTCCGCCCTTCCACACTGGCTTTGTAACGTCAGGATATGAAGTTGAATCCTCCGCGATGAGCATCGCCGTCGGGTGGCGCTGCTTGAGTCCTAAATTCAAATCTTTCAAAAACTTGATCGCCGCATCATTCACTCCCCGTTGTTCATCTCCCTGCCAGTAAATCAATCGACTGACTGCGTCAACTCGAATTCCATCAAAATGATATTCCTCCAGCCAGTAATTTGCAGCTGACTGTAGGAAGCTTTGAACCTCCCGTCTGGAATGAATGAAATTACAGCTTCCCCACTCACTTTCTCCGGTATCACGGTGATCATATTCATATAATGGTGTTCCATCATAAAGCTTTAGTCCATATCCATCCACAGCAAAATGAACCGGAACAAAATCCATAATTACTCCAATATTTTCCTGATGCAGCATATCCACAAATTCCCTTAATTGATCCGGTGTCCCATATCGTTTGGTAGGCGCAAAAAATCCGGTGCTCTGATATCCCCATGACCCGTCAAAAGGATGTTCCGACAAAGGCATTAATTCAACATGTGTATAATGATTTTCTTTTAAATACGGAACAAGCATCTTGGCAATTTCATCATAAGAATACCATCCATTTTGATCTTTGGGATTTTTTCTCCAAGATCCCATGTGCATCTCATAAATATTAACGGCATCGCAAATCCCCGTACTGCGCCTTTCCATCCACGCCGCATCATGAAATTCATACTTGCCCAGATCCCGAAGAACGGAACATGCTCCAGGTCTCAATTCCATTTCAAATCCATAGGGATCACAATGCTCCTGCATTCTCCCATCCGGTCCATAAATGCAGTACTTATACATCTGACCTTCTTGCGCCTTCTCTGAAACAAAGGAAAAAAATCCACTCTGACCATCCTGCTCCAAAAATTCTTCTTTCCATCCATTAAATTCTCCAATCACAGAAACACTCGATGCCCGAGGTGCGTAGGTAACAAAACGCATCTGTTCTCCCTGTCTGTGTGCGCCTAAATACCGGTAAGCATCAAACATTTTCCCATCATAAAATTCTTGCCGATTCATGTGTTTTGTCCCCCTTTATCCTACAACTGTTGTTTTTCGTTCATATGTATATTATAATAAATATAAAAACAGAGAACAACCACCAAAACTGCTTGTCTTGATGGTTATCCAACACTCTTTTATTTTTTGTAGAAATGGGGAATCTTATGACTGAAAAAAAAATTGACCGACGCATTTTACGAACCAAACGCATGTTAAAAGAAAACCTGCTGCTGCTGCTTCGAGATCATCCAATCCAAAAAATATCCGTCTCCCGCCTGTGTGAAACAGCTGATATTAACCGCAGTACATTTTATACTTATTACTCAAATACGCTGGATCTTCTGGAATCCATTGAAGATGAAATTTTAGATACTCTTGAACAAGAGCTCCAGCAATTTGAAAAAGAAAACTCTCTGTCACAGCTTATGTCATCCATTATTGCTTACATCGGAAACCATAAAGACCTCATCCGACTGCTTTTTTCTTCCCACGGTGATCCCGGCTTTTTAAACAAACTCATTGCCGCCTCACGAAAATGGACACTTCCTCTTTTGCGGCATAAATATCCAGACTATTCCTCCTTCAAACTGGACGCTCTGCATACTTATATCGTCAGCGGATGTATTGCCATTATTGAGCAATGGATTCTTCAGGACTTTCAACAATCTGAAAGAGAGATCTCCCAGGTTCTGGAAAATCTCTCCTCTCTTACCGTCTATGGTTTTTTAAAAAATAGTGTTACATAAGATATCCTGAAGCTGCTGAAAGAACTGACTGGTATGATATCCGTCTGCCGCCGCATGAGAAATTGTCAGCGCCGCTGACAGTTTTCTTCTTCCCCCCTCCTTTGTATATTTTCCAAAAGTAAGAATGGGAAATAGGTTCGGACTGCCCTCGGTCGTCCATGTACTATATCCCGTAAAGTCCATCCATGGCACACAGGAAATGCAAAAGAAATTCGGCGGCTGTCCATCTTTTATTTTCGGTCCCTTACAGTTTTTGTAAGTTTCCATATCAGTCACAATATTTTGATAACATCGCTCAAAATCTTCCTCAAAATAACTCCAAAGATCCGAAAAGGTATTGTCATCTTCATGAAAAATCGTATAATTGGGATGCATAACATCATAAAATCCCGGATTTCCCTGATCGTCCAGCCCCATGCGAAATTCTTTCATCCCATTGACTGCCTTGCCTGTACAGTAAATAAATGCAGGATAAAATTTTAACCCACGCTCTTTTGTTTTCTGATATAAATCTTCCACATCTAAACGTACCGTTACCGTATATCCACACGGAAGGCAATCCCTATAATATTCAAAATGCTTCTTTCTTTCCCATTGTTCCTGATCTATCAATGTAAACATAAAATCTCCTTTCCTACTTAAAATGAGAAAAAGATGTACCATTTCTCTTGAAAGGATACATCTTTTTCTATATTTTATTCAGCCCCAAAAACTATGCCAGAAGATTTTCGGCTAATTCTTCCATCACCTTTACTGTGTCATCCTTCATTGTAGATTTGATTGTGACAACAGGATCTATAATTTCCATCTGTTTCAGGCCTTCCACCAAAGCCTTCATCTGTTTCGCTGCAGTCGGAGCCCATGAACCATTTTCCATGAACGCAACTTTTCGTTTCTGATAATTCTTTGCTTTCAAATGATGCAAGAAATCTTCCATGCACGGGAATATTCCTCCATCATAAGTTGCCGCTGCCAAAACCAGACGGTCATAGCGGAATGCATCTTCAATTACTTCTGCCATATCATCTCTTGACAAATCGGCAACCACAACTTTCGGCGCACCTTTTTCTTCTAAAATTGCCGCCAGCTTTTTCGCAGCCTCCGCTGTATTTCCATGAATGGAGGCGTATGCAACTAAAATTCCTTCATTTTCCGGCTCATATTTGCTCCACGTATCATACAATCCGATATAGTACCCAAGATTTTCTTTCAAAATCGGTCCATGAAGCGGACAAATCGTCTGAATATCCAGCGTCGCTGCCTTTTTCAGCAGTGCCTGTACCTGGACTCCATATTTTCCGCAAATATTGAAATAATAACGTCTTGCCTCGCATGCCCAATCTTCCTCAGCATCCAGAGCACCAAATTTTCCGAATCCGTCGGCAGAAAAAAGAACTTTCTCTGACTGCTCGTAGGCAACCATAACTTCCGGCCAGTGAACCATCGGAGCCATGAAAAACTGAAGCGTATGCTCTCCAAGAGACAAAGTATCTCCTTCTTTTACGACAACCTTGCGTTCCTCCAGATCAAAAGTAAAAAACTGCGGAATCATCTGGAACGTTTTAGCATTTCCGACAATCTGCGCCTCAGGATATTTCTCTGCAAGAACCTGAAGACTTGACGCATGATCCGGTTCCATATGAGAAACTACAATATAATCTACTGCCCGTCCATCCAAAGCATTCTCAAGGTTTCCGATCCATTCGTCTGTTTTTCTTTTATCAACCGTATCCATCACGGCTACTTTTTCATCTAAAATCACATAGGAATTATAAGACACACCATTTGGTACAATGTACTGGCTCTCAAATAAATCAATGTCATGATCATCTGTACCAATATATTTAATTGTATCTGTAATGATAAGATCTTTCATCTCAATACCTCCAACTTCACTGTTTATCTTTTTTCAACTAAAATTCACTATAACATATTTTTTCTGATTACGCTAGCAGGAATCATTACTGTTTTTTGTACAAAAAAGAACCCGCATTGTTTTTACTATGCAATGCGGATCTTACTTTCCATATTATCTATGCATAGAAAAACTATCCATATCATAACGTTTTAAATTCTCTGTGATCTTTCGGTCATCGGCAGACTTAATCAGATTTTCACGAACTTTTTTGGATTTTATGATTTCTGCATGCCGGCTCGGTCCTCCAACACAACCGCCTTCACATGCCATTCCTTCAATAAAGTCTTCCGGAAGTCTTCCTGCCTTTAAGAACATTAACGCTTTTTTGCATTCTGCTGCTCCGTTAGCTTTGCACACTTTTATGTCCTCTTCCTGTTGGGTTTCTTTCAGGTACTCTAAAACAGAATCTGTCACTCCGCCGGAATTTCCATAGAATTTTCCAAAAATACTGGAATCCTGATATGTATTTTCTGCCGGTTCCAACTCAACCTCTTTTGCACGGAAAATTGCCTGAATTTCATTGTAATTTAAAGCATAGTCTGCATTTCCTTCGATCTTCTGATCCGCAACTTCGGATTTTTTTGCCACACATGGTCCGATAAATACAGTAACTGCTTCCGGATCTTTTGCTTTTATCATTCTGGATACTGCACACATTGGAGATACGGTTGTGGAAATCTGATCTGCCAATTCCGGATAATGCTTACGAATCATGTTAACAAAGCCCGGACAGCAAGATGTTGTCTTTTTCTCTCCGGCTCTGTAGGCTTCCAGCCATTCTTCTGCTTCACTGCAGGTTGTCATATCTCCTCCGAGCCCTGCTTCTACCAGATCCTCAAATCCTACTTTTTTCACAGCCTGTCTCCAGCTTTCCATGGTAATATCTTTTCCAAACTGTCCCTCTGTTGCCGGCGCCAAGATTCCATATACCCTTTTCCCATCTTTCAGCGCATTCACAACATCAACAATCCATGACTTTGTTCCAATTGCACCAAACGGACATTTTAACGCACACTGCCCACAGCGAATACATTTTTCTTCATCAATCACCGTAATACCGTATTCATCATAAGAAATTGCATCTACCGGGCAACTGTCTTTACAAGGTCTGGACAGATGCGCAATGGCATGATACGGACAAGCCTTTGCACACATACCGCACTCTTTACATTTTGCTGCGTCAATCTCAGACTTTTTATTTCCGGCTTCAATTGCGCCAAAGCGGCAGGCCTTGATACAATCTTTTCCAAGACAATTCTGACAATTATTTGTTACAACATAACTGGAAATCGGACAGTCTGCACAGGCAGATTTAATGACTTGAATAATATTTCCATCATCTTCTGCTCCCGGAGCTTTTCCCTCTGCAAGCCGGATTCTCTGACGAATAATCTCTCGTTCTTTGTAAATACAGCAGCGAAATGTCGGTGTCGGTCCTGGAATCATCTGTTCCGGAATGAAATCCCGCTCCTCTTCCAGAATTCCGGCAAAAGCCATTCTTGCCACAAGATACAATACATCTTTTTTCAAACTGTTGATACTTGTTTTGTCGTACATAATGTTTACCCTTCCTTTTATGCGCGCCTAACACATTGTTATTTTTTTATCTATCTGCATTATAACAAAAAAAAATCTTTTTCTCTACAATGCTCAAAGAAAAGTACAAAATTTTTATAATTTTATAACTTTTCCATAGATTCCCACATTATATTCCTCAATTGTCCGTGTACAAAATACAGTTATTGTTAAAAGAAAGACACAGAAGGAAAATGCCACTGATTTTCTCTTCATCCACGCTATGACTCTCCATTCCTCATAGATTCGTTTTCTGGTTTACATAACAAAGCTCCCCAGAACCGAAGTCCTGAGGAGTGGAAAATTCTTTTTGAAATTGTACGTTCCGAAACGCAGCATTAACGTTTAGAGAACTGTGGTGCACGACGTGCTTTTCTGAGACCCGGTTTCTTTCTTTCTTTCATTCTCGGATCTCTTGTTAAGAATCCTGCTTTTTTCAGTGTTAAACGGAAATCTCCGTCTACCTGTAATAAAGCTCTGGAAATACCATGACGGATCGCTCCTGCCTGTCCTGTAAATCCACCACCATGAACATTTACCAACACATCATATTTATCAAGAGTATCTGTAGCAACCAATGGCTGACGTACTACTACTTTTAATGTCTCTAATCCAAGATATTCATCAATATCTCTCTTATTGATTGTGATTTTACCTGTTCCAGGTACTAAATATACTCTGGCAACACTATGTTTTCTTCTACCAGTTCCATAATATTTTGCTGTAGCCACTTCTTCGTCCTCCTTCTAAAATTAATATTTGATCTCTAATGCTTTCGGCTGCTGAGCCTGATTCTTATGCTCCGGACCTGCATATACATGAAGCTTCTTAATCATCTTTCTTCCTAAAGGACCTTTTGGAAGCATACCCTTTACAGCAAGATAAATAACATCTTCAGGTTTCTTAGCTAATTTTTCTTTTAATGTCTGCTCTTTCATTCCGCCAACATAATCTGAATGATGATAATAGATCTTCTGATCCATTTTCTTTCCTGTCACTTTGATCTTATCAGCATTCACTACGATCACATGATCACCTGCATCCATATGAGGTGTGTAAATCGGTTTATTCTTTCCTCTTAAGATTTTTGCAATCTCAGATGCTAAACGTCCTAATGTATGTCCTGTAGCATCAACTACATACCATTCTCTTTCAATTGTTGATGGGCTGGCCATAAAACTTTTCATGGTGTTCCTCCTTAAAATTCTCTCAATCAATGTGTCTATATAAAATACTCCCACCGGGGCTTTGGGGTAGTATTCTCTCTTATGTCACAGTTTTATATTATATAACACGCAGTCGGGTGTGTCAAGATACAATCCATCGAATTTTATCGTTTTTTTCTGTCAGATCAGGTATGTCACAACTGGCAGGGTAATCAGGGAAAGCAGGGTTGTCAGTGCGATCCCTCGACTGCATATTGAGCTGTCCAGACCATAATCCACTGCCAGCATCACAGGCATACTTCCATTGGGCATTCCAAACATCAGCACCATAATTCCCGACAATACAGGAGGAAGATTCATCTGTCCGAGAATGAGAGCAGCGCCGGCGGGAATGACCAGCATTTTCAGAAAACTAAACCGATACATTTTCCAATCTGTCACTACTGTTTGAAAAGGCATCTGTGCCAAAGATACTCCGGTCATAATCATAGACAACGGTACTGCTGCATTTCCCAGATTATCAAAAAAATCCACTGCCGGCGCCGGAATCGAAATTCCGGATGCAAATAAAATCAGAGAAAATAAACAGGCAGCCACTCCCGGATTTTGCAGTTTTCTCCACTGAAAAGAGATTTTGACTGCAACTCCCGCCTGACAAGCTTTTTCCTTTTCAAATAAATAAATTCCGTAAGTATAAAATAATACATTATAAACCAGAGTATACAACGCTACATAAAAAACAGCTCCTTTTCCGTATAATTCCTGTATCAACGGAATCCCCATAAATCCCAGGTTAGAGAAAATGAACATAACAGAATATATGTTTTTTTGATTCTCTTTCACTCCCAGCACTCTCACAAAGACCGGGCTTAGTACAATCAAAATCAGAAATAAAATAACTGCCATCAGCAAATTCATTAAAACCAACTCCCAGTCCCCTTTTCCCTCTGCACCGGTAACGCCGGATATAATCAAAGCCGGATTAAATATATTCACAATCAATCCCGATATCTGACCTGCACCTGCATCCGTAATCCATTTTTTTCGATAACTAAAACTCCCAATCAGCATAAATCCGAACAGTACTAATAGTTTTTGAAAAATAATCCAGCTATTCTCCATCTCGCATATCCTCCGGATATTGAATTTGTATTAAAGTTAATCCTTTTGCGGGAAGCTTCGGTCCCGGTGTTACTCTCTCCCTGGAGTCTAAAATTTGTTTTACCCATATGGGATCTTTTTTTCCCCGTCCAATCTCCAAAAGTGTTCCTGCCATCAACCGAACCATATTATAAAGAAATCCGCTTCCCATAACCCTCATGATAAGATAATTTTTCTGCCGAGTCACAGAACATTCATAGATCTCCCGCACATACGATGTAACCTGAGCCTTACTGCTGCACATACTGATAAAACAATGCTCTCCCTCAAAATACTTTGCGGCTTCATTCATGCGATCCACATCCAGCGGAACATATACGAAATGATGATAACGGCTGGTCACCGGATTGTCGTAAGGCGCATTATAAAAAGTGTACTCGTAGATCTTTTTCGTATCCTGAAATCTTGGATGATAATCCGGAGGCACTTCCATTGAACTTTGAATGACAATATCTTTCGGAAGACGTGCATTGAGAGCTTTCGCCATTTTTTCTCCCGGAATCCTGCTTTCTGTGTCAAAAACTGCTACATTTCCAAGCGCATGGACTCCGGAATCGGTCCTGCTGGCTCCAATCACCTGAATCTCTTCCCCCAAAAGCGCAGACAGCTCCCGATTTAAAACCCCTTCAATGGTAACTGCCTGAGGCTGTATCTGCCATCCGCAATAATTTGTCCCGTCATAGGCAACCACCAGTTTCATTCGCTTCATGAAAACCTCCAAGAACAGAAAAATGAGAGATACACCATCACTGCAAAAAATAGAATCAAAAAAATATAAGCGCACACATCTCTCGTTTCATAGCGCAGCGGATAAAGCTTTGTCCTGCCTTCACCGCCATGATAGCATCTGGATTCCATCGCCATTGCCAAATCGCTGGCTCGTCGAATCGCCGCAACAAACAAAGGAACGATGATCGGTACCATGCTCCGAACTCGCTTTAACAGCCCGCCGGACTCAAAATCAATCCCCCTCGCTGTCTGAGCTTTCATTATTTTTTCTAATTCCTCTGTTAAAATCGGAATAAACCGAAGTGCTATGGACATCATCATAGCAATTTCATGAACAGGAACTTTTACTTTATTTAAAAATCCTAAAGATTTATCCAATCCATCGGTTAATTCATTTGGTGTCGTTGTAAAAGTTAATAAAGAAGTTCCCAATACCAACATAATCAATCGGCTTCCAAGATAGACAGTAGTAATAATTCCTTCTTTTGAAATGGAAATCCATCCAATTTCAATCAAAGGATCCCCCGGAATAAACAGCATATTGATGAAAACAGAGAATAGTAAAATGACTGCCACTGATTTTAATCCTCGTACAATATAAGACAGCGGAACTTTTGATAAGCCAACCGTCAAAATCAAAAACAGCAATGACATTATGTAGGTTGCAGGCGCTTTGTGCATAAACAGCGTTATAACATAAACAAGCACTGCAAATAACTTGACTCTTGGATCCAGTCTGTGAATCACGGAATCTTCTTTGTAGTATTGTCCGATTGTAATATCTCTAAGCATCGTCTGATTTCCTTTTCAAAACATGTAAAATTGCTTCCTTAGTTTCCTCCAATGTCAATAAATCTTTTCGTATCGGAAAGCCCCGATCGGAAAGTTCTTCTGCCAGCTGACAATAAAACGGCGTCGATAATCCTGCTCCGTAAAGTTCTTTTTCATGGGCAAAAACTTCTTTTGGAGTTCCGTCATACATGACTTCTCCATGATTCATTACAATGATTCTCTGCGCATACTGCGCCGTATCTTCCATACTGTGCGATACAAGAAGAATTGTCATTTCCCTTTCTTCATGCAATTTTTTTAAAAGCAAAAGGATCTGGTCTTTTCCCGCCGGGTCCAGCCCAGCGGTTGGCTCATCCAAAATAAAATACTCCGGTTCCATCGCAAGAATCCCTGCAATTGCCACTCTCCTTTTCTGGCCGCCGGACAATTCAAAAGGAGATTTTTCAAATAAACTCTCCTCAATTCCCACCTCTTCTAAGGCTTTTTGGGCAAGAATCTGCGCCTCTTCCTTTGTTTTCCCAAAATTCATTGGTCCGAAGCATACATCGTCCAAAATGGTTGTCTCAAATAACTGATGTTCCGGATATTGAAAACAGATCCCTACTTTCCCACGAAGCTCCCTAAGAGGATATCCGTCTTTATAAATATCTTCTTCATTAAAAAATACATGTCCTGACGTCGGCTGAATCAAAGCATTCAAATGCTGAATTAATGTGGATTTTCCAGAACCCGTATGTCCCACGATGGCAATAAATTGATTTCTTTTGATTTCCAAACTCACATCTTTTAATGCATAATTTTTTTGTTTTGAATTATCTTCATAAACATAGCTCACATGCTCTAAACGAATCGACATAATTCTTTCACCAGCTCTTCCTTTGTTGTAATTGTGTCTGAGAGATTGATCCCCTCTTCCCGAAGCTCTGAAGCCAATTCCGCAGCATAGGGAACCTCCAGTCCCAGGTTCTTCATTTCTTTCACTCTGGAAAAAATCATCTTTGGTTCTCCGTCCATTACAATTTTCCCTTGATCCATTACGATAATCCGGTCAGCCAAAACAACTTCCTCCATATGATGAGTTACCATTAAGATTGTAATATGCTTTTCTTTATGAAGCTCTTTTACCAGAGACAACACATGTCTGCGTCCTTCCGGATCCAGCATCGCCGTAGGTTCATCCAGCACGATACATTCCGGTTCCATTGCAAGAATCCCCGCAATCGCCACTCTCTGCTTCTGTCCGCCGGATAAATGGTTCGGACTTGCTTGCCGGTACGCTGTCATTTTAACCCCTGCCAATGCCCGGGTTATCCGCTCCCAAATATCTTTTGATTCCATTCCCAGATTCTCCGGCCCGAAGGCTGTATCTTCTTCTACGGTTGTTCCTACAATCTGATTGTCGGGATTTTGAAAAACAATTCCTGCACTTTGACGAATTTTCAGAAGATTTCTTTGATCTTTCGTGTCCAGCCCTTTGATATAAACCGTTCCCTCCGTAGGCATCAACAAACCATTGATATGTTTTGCCAAAGACGATTTCCCGGAACCATTTTTCCCGAGAATTGCGACAAACTCACCTTTTTCCACAGATAAATTCAAATCATCAATTGCCGCAATCTCCCGCCCTTTTTCTTCCGCGCCATCATAAGTAACATATTTATGTATTAAATTTTTTATCTCCAATATGGACATCGCTCTTGCTCCTCCATTCATTGTGTCTTATTATAGCAAGAATCACATCAACAGGCAAGAAACAAAAGAAAAGCCATTTTTCAGAATATTTTCTCTGAAAAATGACTTCTTTTGTTGTTGTCGATTTGGAATTCTATTTTGCGAAATATTTTTTCCTTGTTCTGAGTGAATGTTTCATTCCTATACTAACTCAAGAACAACTTTTAATGCTGCATCACCTTTGCGCTGAGCAATTTTAACGATTCTTGTGTAGCCACCGTTGCGCTCTGCATATTTTGGTGCATACTCATCAAATAATTTTGCTGTTAAGTCGATTTTCTTTGTATTTGCTTTCTTGCCAGCAATCTCTGTAGGAACTTCTGTTACAGGATATAATACCTTTAACATCTGTCTTCTTGCATGTAAGCGGGATGGTAAATCTTTTTTGATTTCTTTCTGAACTGTCTCATATACAGTCACTTTCTTTCCATCTACAACTTCTTTCACGCGTTTTCCATCACTGTCTTTTTTTGCAACCTTTGCATCTACTGTAACAGTTTCAAAATTATCTTTTTCTCTCACTGCCAACGCAATCAGTTTTTCAGCAACTTTGCGGATTTCTTTCGCTTTTGCTTCTGTTGTAACAATCTTTCCATAGTGCAAAAGATTTGTTACCTCAGCGCGAATCAGTGCTTTTCTCTGAGAAGATGTTCTTCCTAATTTTCTATACTTTGCCATTTCAATGACCTCCTGTGTTTTTTCGCCTTGCCTACTTCTTCCTTCAGCCTAGGCGGGTCTATATTTATTCGTCTCCCGAACTTAAGGATAATCCCAGTTCGCTTAATTTTGCCAATACTTCTTCTAAAGACTTACGTCCCAGATTTCGAACTTTCATCATATCTTCTGATGTCTTATTGGTTAATTCTTCTACTGTATTAATGCCAGCTCTTTTTAAGCAGTTATAAGAGCGAACGGATAATTCCAGCTCATCAATGCTCATCTCCAGAACTTTTTCTTTTTCGTCATCTTCTTTTTCTACCATAACCTCTGCAGTTTTGGCATTCTCAGAGAGATCGACAAATAAGTTCAAATGCTCACACAATACTTTTGCTGCCAGACTGACAGACTCATCCGGAGTTAGCGTTCCATTGGTGAAAACATCCAGTGTCAGCTTGTCATAATCTGTGATCTGTCCGACACGAGTATTTTCAACTTTCAGATTTACACGTTCTACCGGCGTATAGATTGCATCCACTGCAATCTCATCAATCGCTTTTCCTTCTTTGTCTGCTTTGTCGGCGCCCACATATCCGCGTCCATTTGTGATCGTCAATTCCATATCCAGCTTGCTGCTGTCATCGCTTAATGTCGCAATTACAAGTTCCGGATTTAAAATCTCAATATCACTGTCCGCTTTGATATCGCCGGCAGTAACAACACCCTTTCCTGAAAACTCAATATAAGCCTGCTTTGATTCAGCGGATGAGCTGTTGTTTTTAATTGCCAGTGATTTGATATTCATGATGATCTCAGGTACATCTTCCTTTACACCCGGAATGGAACTGAATTCATGCAGAACACCTTTGATCTTCACTGAACTTACTGCTGCTCCCGGCAGAGAAGAAAGCATGATACGTCTCAGGGAATTGCCCAAAGTTGTACCATATCCTCTTTCCAAAGGTTCTACAACAAAACGTCCATAACGATTATCTTCTGAAATCTCATTAATCTCAATATTTGGTTTTTCAAATTCAAACATGCGTGCCCTCCTTTTGGCTTAGTTTTGACTTGAGGGTTATGATTATTTAGAATATAACTCGACGATTAATGTTTCATTTACCGGTACGTCGATTTCATCTCTTGTAGGGAGCTCTTTCACTGTTCCTGTAAAATTATCGTGATCTGCTTCCAACCAAGATGGAACCATTCTTCCGTCTGTGACTTCTAAAATCTCTTTGTATCTCGGAGAAGTTCTGTGTTTTTCTTTGATTTCAATAACATCGCCTGCTTTTACCTGATAAGAAGGGATGTTTACCTGTTTTCCATTTACCAATACATGCTTATGGTCAACAATCTGTCTGCATTCTTTTCTTGTTCTTCCATATCCGAGACGGAACAACACATTATCCAGACGCAGCTCTAATAACGTCATCAGGTTTGTACCAGTCTGACCTTTCATTCTTTCTGCTTTTGCATAGTAGTTACGGAAAGGTTTCTCTAATACACCATAGATAAATTTCGCTTTCTGCTTTTCACAAAGCTGAAGTCCGTACTCACTTTTCTTTCTGTTTGCTCTATTTAAACTTCTATTTGATTTTTTATCAATTCCTAAAAAGACAGGATCTAAACCTAAGGATCTGCATCTCTTTAAGACTGGAGTTCTATCTACTGCCATCTTTATATATCCTCCTCAATTAGACTCTTCTGCGTTTTGGCGGGCGACATCCGTTATGTGGAACAGGTGTTACATCACTGATGCTTGTAACTTCCAATCCTGCTGCTGATAAAGCGCGGATTGCTGCTTCTCTTCCTGAACCAGGACCTTTTACCATAACATCGACGGATTTTAAACCATGCACCAATGCTGCTTTTGTTGCAGTTTCAGCTGCCATCTGCGCTGCATATGGTGTAGATTTTTTAGATCCTCTGAATCCCAATCCACCTGCACTTGCCCAAGAAAGAGCATTTCCCTGTGCATCTGTTAATGTAACGATTGTATTATTAAAAGATGACTGAATATGTGCCTGTCCGTGCTGTACATTCTTCTTTACACGTTTTTTTGCACTTTTCTTTGTAACTTTAGCCATAATTACGTATACCTTTCTTTCTTCATTTCAATTCCAAAAAGATTGCCGATACTGCGAATCTTATGCCGCCAGACTGTCCATACAGCCGGGCGTATCATATATTATCTTATTTTTTCTTGTTCGCTACTGTTTTCTTCGGTCCTTTGCGTGTTCTTGCATTTGTCTTTGTTTTCTGTCCACGGCAAGGAAGTCCCTGTCTATGACGCTTTCCTCTGTAGCATCCAATTTCTTTTAATCTCTTGATATTAAGAGCAATTTCTCTTCTTAAATCACCTTCTACAACCTGTGTTTCGTTGATGACTGCGCTCAGTCTTTTTACTTCGTCATCTGTCAAATCGCGAACACGGGTATCAGGGTTTACATTTGCCTCTGCCAAAATACGTTTTGCGCTGGAAAGACCGATTCCATAAATATAAGTAAGACCAATCTCTACACGCTTTTCTCTTGGTAAATCAACACCTGAAATACGAGCCATGTTTTTTCTTCCTCCAAAATAAATAATTACATTGCTTCTTAAGGTTAATCCATATATCCGCGTACGGTGAAATGATATATATGTCTCTCCCTTAAACTGTCTTTTCTATCTATAAATAATCAGCATGAGCGTACCTGTACTCACACTGCAGCCGCCAAAATAAGCTTATGATGTGCAGACACCATAAGTCACACCTGATTTGTCTCTGGACAAACAGGTCAATACACAAAACAAAGGATCATCACAGTCCTCTTGAATTCAAGATATTGTGATTATCCCTGTCTCTGTTTGTGCTTCGGATTTTCACAGATTACTCTGATAGATCCTTTTCTTTTAATAACCTTGCATTTTTCGCAAATTGGTTTTACAGATGCTCTAACCTTCACTTGAATATCTCCTTTCAAAAAACGTTCGGATATGATTATATCACTCTATTTCATATTTTTCAAGACTTTTTTACTTATCTCTCCAAATAATTCTTCCTTTGGATAAATCATACGGTGACAGGGCCAGCGTTACTTTGTCCCCAGGAAGAATCTTAATATAGTTCATTCTCAGTTTCCCGCTGATATGAGCTAAAATCACGTGTCCTCCCTCAATTTCTACTTTAAACATTGCATTGGGGAGTTTCTCCAATACAATTCCTTCCACTTCAATTGCCTCTGATTTTGCCATTTTCATCCTCCTATTCAGATAATGTCAATATTTCACAACCATCTTCTGTAATTACAATCGTATTTTCATAATGAGCCGCCAGACTTCCGTCTTCTGTAACAACGGTCCAATCATCGTCCAGCCATACCACATCATATGCCCCTTCATTTACCATCGGTTCAATGGCAAGCGTCATACCGGGTCTTAACTTGATTCCTTTCCGCCTTTGTTTAAAGTTTGGAATCTGCGGATCTTCATGGAGCTGTGTTCCAATTCCATGTCCAACCAAGTCTCTTACCACAGAATAACCATGACTTTCTACATACTTTTGAATTGCCTCTGAGATATCAAATAAATGATTTCCAGGCTGGGCAAACTTAATCCCCTCAAAAAAACTTTCTCTGGTAATTTGAATCAATCGCTCTGCTTCCGCAGATACCTTTCCAACCGCATGGGTTCTCGCCGCATCGGAGTGATATCCCTCATGAATCAGTCCTGCATCCAGACTTACGATATCGCCTTCCTGTAAAATACGGTCTTTCTTAGGAATTCCATGTACGACTTCATCGTTTACAGACACACAGATTGACGCCGGATATCCATTGTAATTTAAAAAATTCGGAATACAGCCCAAATCGCGGATTGCCTTCTCCCCAAACTGATCAATCTCTAAAGTAGAAATTCCCGGCTGAATGATCTCTGCCAATCGGTTGTGCACATCCTCTAACATCTTTCCAGCTTCACGCATGAATTGAATTTCTTTTTTTGATTTTATTGTCACTGCCATTTTTATGCCTCTAAAATATTTTTAATCTTTTCAAAAACAACATCAATATCCTGTGTTCCGTCAATCTCATATAAAGAGCCTGCTTCTTTGTAATGCTGAATCAACGGAGCTGTCTGCTCATGGTAGACATCCAGTCTTTTCTTTACCGTCTCTTCCTTATCGTCATCCCGCAAAACTAGTTCTCCGCCGCAGGCATCGCAATGGTTTTCTTTCTTCGGAGGATTGTATACAATATGGAAAATTGATCCGCAGTCCTTGCAGGAACGTCTCCCGGACATTCTCTTAATAATATGTTCATCCGGAACTTCAATATCAATTGCAAATTCAATTTTTTCTCCATTTTCTTCAAGCGCCTTATCCAATGCATTGGCCTGTGGAATTGTACGCGGAAAACCATCCAGAATATATCCTTCTTTGCAGTCCTCTTTCTGAATGCGGTCTACAACCAAATCACAAACCAGTTCATCCGGCACCAAGAGTCCCTGATCCATATATTCCTGAGCCTTTTTCCCTAATTCCGTTCCTTCTTTGATATTTGCTCTGAAAATATCACCTGTGGAAATATGCGGAATATGATAGGCTGTCGCGATTTGCTTTGCCTGAGTGCCTTTCCCGGCTCCCGGAGCTCCTAACATAATAATTTTCATTACAAATCCTCCTTTTATGAATATTTATTATATTGTTATGGCAATAAGCGAGAAAAGCTGTAGTCAGACTACAGCTTTTCTTATACTTACTCACTTAAAAAACCAGAATAATTCTGTACCAACAACTGTGATTTAATTTGCTTAATTGTCTCAAGAATAACTCCAACTACGATGATAATTGAAGTTCCACCAAATGAAACACTGGCACCAAATACTCCGTTAAAGAAGAATGGTACAACCGCCACAATTGTCAGCCCTGCAGCTCCTATAAATATAATATATTTTAATATTTTATTCAAGTAATCAACTGTAGGTTTTCCCGGTCGGATTCCTGGGATAAAGCCTCCCTGCTTTTTCATGTTGTTTGAGATTTCCAATGGATTAAATGTAATCGATGTATAGAAATATGCAAACAGAACAACCAGAACAATATAAATCAAAAGTCCCAGAGATCTCTTCGGATGAGATGCATCAAACCAGGTCGATGAGTTTAAACTTGTCAATACTTTTCCGAAAAATCCATTATTCTCATAATTCAGCACATTTTGCAGCATAATCGGAAACTGCATAATGGATGAAGCGAAGATGATCGGAATCACACCTGCTGTGTTAACTTTCAGCGGAATCTTACTGGATTGTCCGCCTACCAGCTTTCTCCCCTGCATCTTCTTTGAATATTGCACCGGAATATGTCTCTCTGCATCAGATAATACAATAACAAACAATACCATCGCCAAAATGATCGCCGCAATTACACAGCCTGCGATCAATGCGGGACCAATCTGCTTCCCTTTCATAAATTGATTATAAAGGGAAGTAAAGTCTCCCGGCATTCCGGAAACAATATTTACAAGCAGTATGATGGAAATACCATTTCCAACTCCACTCTCTGTAATTCGCTCTCCAAGCCACATAACTAAGACTGCTCCTGCGGTCAAAGCAATTATCATAGTCACAATGGAAAACGTTGTATAATCGGTGCCTAAAGCACCCTGTCTGGCAAAACCGACCGCCAGTCCGGCTCCCTCAATAACCGCAAGGATAACCGTGACATAGCGAGTAATTTTTGCCATTCTTTTTCGGCCGTCTTCTCCGTCCTTCTGCATTTCTTCCAATGCAGGAATCACGATCGTCATCAACTGCATAATAATGGAAGATGTAATATACGGAGTAACACTTAATGCAAACACGGACATTTGCATGAAGGAGCCTCCGGTAAAAGAGTTCAGAAGGTTAAATGAATCACCTAATGTACTCTTTAGATAGGCGCTGATCTGAGCGCTGTCAATCCCCGGAATCGGCAACTGTGATCCAAAACGTACAACAATTAAAACCAGTGTCGTAAATATCAGCTTTTTTCTTAATTGCTTGTTTTTAAACGCATTAACTACAGCGTTTGACATACTAGATCACCTCAGCTTTTCCTCCAAGTGCTTCGATTTTCTCTTTGGCACTAGCACTAAACGCATTTGCTTTTACATTTAATTTCTTAGTTAATTCACCATTTCCTAAGATCTTCACACCATCTTTGGCATTTTTTACGATTCCCGCTTCGATTAAAGCTTCTACCGTTACTTCTGCTCCGTCTTCAAATCTTTCCAATGCAGACACATTGATTCCAATGATTTCTTTAGAATTTCTGCATGTGAAACCTCTCTTTGGAATACGTCTGTATAAAGGCATCTGTCCGCCTTCAAATCCAGGTCTTACTCCGCCGCCTGAACGAGCTTTCTGTCCTTTATGTCCTTTACCTGCAGTCTTTCCGTTTCCTGAACCATGTCCACGGCCTCTTCTAAACATATCGCTGTGCTTAGATCCTTCTGCAGGGCGTAAGTTTGATAATTCCATTCCGTTACACCTCCTTGCCGAATATATTAAATTTCTTCTACTTTTACTAAATGCTGTACCTGGTGAATCATTCCGCGTGTTGCTGCATTATCCGGCAGCTCAACTGACTTATGAAGCTTTTTAAGTCCCAAAGCTTCCACGGTCTTTTTATGTTTTGGAATTGCACCAATTGTTGATTTTACTAAAGTAATTTTTAATTTATCTGCCATTTCAAAATTCCTCCTATCCTAAGAGCTCTTCTACAGATTTACCACGTAGTTTTGCTACCTGTTCCGGAGTCTTTAAGTTCTTTAATCCTTCGATTGTTGCTAATACAACATTCTGTTTGTTGTTAGAACCTAAAGATTTTGAACGGATGTTTGTATATCCTGCAAGTTCCAGAACGACACGAGAAGGTCCTCCGGCGATAATACCAGTACCTTCTGGAGATGTCTTCAATAATACAGATGCTCCGCCGAAATGACCGGTAAAATCGTGTGGTGTTGTTCCTTTTTCATCAATCGGTACTTCTACCAGGCTTTTTGCCGCTGCTTCTCTTCCTTTGCGGATTGCTTCCGGAATTTCAGCAGCTTTTCCTAACCCGGCACCTACATGACCATTTTTATCTCCTACAACAACCAGTGCTGCAAATCTCATATTACGTCCACCTTTTACAACTTTGGTGACACGTTTGATGGATACAACTTTTTCTTCCAGCTCTAACTGACTAGGATCGATAAGTGTATGCTTCATTTGACTTCCTCCTATTAGAATTTCAGACCAGCTTCACGAGCTGCATCTGCTAATGCTTCAATTTTACCATGATAAATAAATCCGCCTCTGTCAAAGACAACTTCTGTAATACCTTTTGCCAATGCTCTCTCAGCAATTACTTTTCCTAAGAAGCTGGCTGCGGCAACATCATTTGTTTTCTCAAGTTCCGCTTTTACGTCTTTCTGAGTTGTTGAAGCAGATACTAATGTATTTCCAACAGTGTCGTCAATAATCTGAGCGTACATATGATCATTACTTCTAAATACACTTAAACGAGGTCTCTCGCTTGTTCCATTGATTCGATTGCGAAGTTTGTAATGTTTTTTCGCGCGAATCTTACTTCTTGATTCTTTTTTAATCATCCTATATCACTCCTTTATTTTGCCCCGGTTTTACCAACTTTACGTCTAATAACTTCATCAGCATACTTAATACCTTTTCCTTTATAAGGTTCCGGTTTTCTAAGTTCTCTGATTTCAGCAGCGTACTGTCCAACTTTTTCTTTGTCAATACCTTTTACAATAATGACATTCTGACCTTCCATGACTGTTTCAATTCCTTCTGGATCAGTCATAACAACTGGATGTGAGAAACCAAGGTTAAAAGTGATTTCTTTTCCTTTTTTCTGTGCTCTGTAACCAACACCGTTGATTTCAA
>CAJMHU010000021.1 GCA_905213305.1 uncultured Anaerostipes sp. | reverse complement strand
GTAGCTCGTCGGGCTCATAACCCGAAGGTCGTTGGTTCAAATCCGGCCCCCGCAATGAAAGAAGACTTTAGGTGAAATATCTAAAGTCTTTTTATAATATAGGAAGTTTGTACTGGAGTTGGGGGGGGGAGCAATCTGTGCGGCACTGGATGTAAACTCATCTGTACCTCGCTGATAAGAATCAAGAACTCTTGATTAGATTCCAATCAATGAGAGTAATTCAGAAAGCGGAGAATCTCAAAAGAGATATCTCCGCTCTTACTACATACACATGACATTATTTTAAGATTCCGTCCCGAAGGAAGAAAATTTTTAAGGATTAAACAATACCCTGAGCTGTCATTGCGTCAACAACTTTTTCAAATCCTGCAATGTTTGCACCGGCTACATAATTTCCTTCCATTCCATAGCGTTTTGCAGCATCATCAAGGTTATGGAAAATATTTACCATAATGTTTTGTAATTTTCCGTCAACTTCTTCAAAAGTCCAGCTTAATCTTTCACTGTTCTGAGACATTTCCAAAGCGGATGTAGCAACACCTCCGGCATTTGCAGCTTTACCAGGGGCAAATAAGATATTGTTTGCCTGTAAGTATTCAGTAGCATCCAAGGTTGTCGGCATATTCGCTCCTTCTGCAACTGCGTAGCATCCGTTTGCTACCAATGTCTTAGCATCTTCCAGATTTAATTCGTTCTGTGTAGCACATGGAAGTGCAACATCAACAGGAACGGTCCATACACCTTTTCCTTCATGGTATTCAGCACTTGGACGTGCAGCTGCATATTCTGTTAAGCGTGCACGTTTTACTTCTTTTACTTCTTTTAATAAATCAACGTCAATTCCGTCTTTGTCATAAATCCATCCTGTGGAATCAGAAACGGTTACAACTTTTGCACCAAGCTGCTGAGCTTTTTGTGTTGCATAGATTGCAACATTACCGGAACCTGACACGGCAACAGTAGCTCCGTTTAGGCTCTTTCCATTGCATTTTAACATCTCATCGGTTAAATAGAGAAGACCGTATCCGGTAGCTTCAGTACGGGCTAAAGATCCGCCGTAAGATAATCCCTTTCCGGTTAAGACTCCTTCATAAAGACCGCGGATTCTCTTATATTGACCGAACATATAACCAATTTCTCTTGCACCTGTTCCGATGTCACCAGCTGGTACGTCTGTGTCGGCGCCAATGTATTTACAAAGTTCTGTCATAAAACTCTGGCAGAATGCCATGATTTCACGGTCGGATTTTCCTTTCGGATCAAAATCAGATCCACCTTTTCCACCGCCAATCGGGAGACCTGTTAATGAATTTTTAAAGATTTGTTCAAAACCAAGGAATTTAATAATTCCGAGATTTACAGAAGGGTGAAGTCTTAAACCACCTTTGTATGGTCCGATAGCGCTGTTAAATTGCACACGATATCCGGTATTAACATGAACCTGTCCTTGATCATCAACCCAAGGTACGCGGAATTTGAACTGACGCTCTGGATTTACAAGGCGTTCCAGCAAAGCATCTTTTCTGAAAGCATCCTCATTTGCTTCCACAACAACTCTTAATGATTCTAAAACTTCTTTCACAGCCTGATGGAATTCAGGCTCAGCAGGATTCTGGGCAACCACTGCATCAATGACTTCATCTACGTATGACATTCTTATTTCCTCCTTAAGTCATATAAATATGTAATAATATAGCAGACCGCAGAAAAAATTCTACGAAAAAAAGGCGCAAAAAGGGTACGGGAAATACACTTTTGTAGACGCCTTTGTCTTAGCATTATTATATAGGATATGTTATAATATTACAAGTATGAAAGGAAAGAAATTATGATATCAGTGGCACTTGCTTTTTATAATGGGAAAAAATATATCGAAGAACAAGTAAATTCTATTTTAAAAAATTTGAGAGATGATGATGAGTTGGTAATTTCGATTGATGATGACAGTGATGGCTCCAGAGAAATATTAAGGAATTTAGCGCGGGAAGATTACAGAATTCATCTAATCAAGGGTCCAGGAACCGGAGTCGTGGAAAATTTTCAGAATGCATTGTCACATTGCCGGGGAGAGATTGTTTTTTTAGCGGATCAAGACGATGTGTGGAAAGAGAACAAGGCAGAAACGGTAAAAAAGATGTTTCAAGATCCGAGGGTGACGGCAGTTGTTCATAATGCGGAAATTGTAGATGAGAATTTGTACTCTATGGGACAGACGACGTTTCAGTGGAGAGACAGCGGCGCAGGTTTCTGGAAAAATATAAAGAAAAATTCTTATATTGGCTGCTGTATGGCGATTCGCAAAAGCATATTGAAGAAGCTTTTGCCGATTCCGGAAAATGTCTGGATTCACGATCAATGGATGGGACTTTTGGCAGAACAGCTTGGCAGTGTTGTATTTTTGGAGGATAAGCTGCTTCTCTACCGGAGACATGGGGAAAATGTGACGGGATTAAGACGGGGGTCCCTGCTCTCCATGATAAACAAGAGGTACCATATGGTGACTGAAATTAAAAAAAGAGTGCGGGAGTGGAGATAGATTTTCAATGGCACTTAACATCTCATGCAGTTTTGGAAAGAAAAATGTCTGCATGGGATGTTTTTTATAATATTGGGAAAGTTCTGACTTTCCTATGTTATAAAACGCTCCGCGGGATGTATACGATGTGCAGAGAAGAGCCCTTAAACATTGACAGTGGACTTGTCTATTTTGTTCTGGTAAGATAGACCATAATTCGATATATTATGAAATAATAAAATGCTATGATAAATCTGATATTTTGTATAAAGGAGTAAAATTTAATGTTAGATCATATAAAAAATCTCTGCCGTACTCATAAATTTTTGATTGGCGCATTTCTCCTTCCAATGTTGGTGATGGAGTTGATTGCGTTTATGATGAAAGTAGAACCGTTTGGAAGTCAGTCATTTTTGATTGTGGACGCACTGCATCAATATCTTCCGTTCTTTGCAGATTATCAGGAAAAACTTCAGTCTGCGGACTCTCTTTTTTATTCTTTTCACGGAGGTCTTGGCTATAATTTCTGGGGGCTGTGGGCATATTATCTGGCAAGCCCAATGAACTTAATCATTGCATTTTGTTCCAAAGAAATGCTGAATATGGTACTGAGCCATCTTTTTATTATGAAAATTGCACTTTGCTGCTTTACGGCGGCATTCTATTTTAGAAAAAAACGGGGTAAAGATGAATTTTCCGTCATTGCTTTTGGAATGGCTTATGGATTCAGCAGTTATATTGTTGGCTACAGCTGGAACATTATGTGGATGGAAGTCATGATTTTGCTGCCGGTGATTTTGTACGGTTTTGAGAAGTTGATGAGGGAGCGGGATGGAAGGGTATATTGTTTGGCATTATTTTTGTCTCTCTGGTGCAATTTCTATATGTCGTATATGACCTGTCTTTTCCTCATCCTATGGTACATATTCTATGAGCATGAGACGAAACTTGACTTTGTAAAAAATGGAATTCGGTTTGCAGCGTATTCGCTGCTGTCCGCAGCGATGGCAGCTGTAGTGCTGATTTCTGCTTATCTTGGAATTATGCAGACATCCTCCGCAAAACTTGAGTTTCCGAAAGAAGTGTGGTATGGAACTTTTGGAGATTTGTTTTCCCGGCATTTCTTAGGGACAACCCCTCTGGCAATGTCTGTAGACGATGGAGAAATTAATCTATACTGCGGAGTGTTAACTGTGATGCTGGCTGTGTTTTATTTTACACTGCGGGAAATTCGATGGTCTGTAAAAATTCGCAGATTGCTGCTTTTGGCATTTTTGTTTTTAAGTTTCAATATGCCGGTATTGGGATATATCTGGCATGGTTTTCATAATCAATATGGAATTCCCAATCGATATGCCTATTTGTATATTTTTTTTCTATTAATGACGGCATATGAGGGATATTGTATTCTTGTACGAAAAGGGAGAACCTATGCATGGAAGTTTTATGCAAGCTGCGCAATCATGTGCATCTTTATGATTGGTACAGTTCTCACTTCGCAAGAGAAATTGGAGACGTATACAATCTGCGCAACAGCAGCGGCAATTGCAATTTATACGGGAATTTTTTTACTGTACAGCAAAAAGGTACTTGGGAAAAAAATGTTTACAAGGATGTTATGCATCTTCTTGTCAGGAGAAATGATAATTATGGCCGCGGCGGGCTTTAAAGAAAATGATACGGTGGATGTGGACGAGTATTTTCAGGATACGAAATCCATTGCCAGATTAAAAGAGCTCTATCAGAAAGATATCTCCGACCGTTCAGAGCTGGTAAGTGGTCGAATGTTGGATGAAAGTATCTGGCATACTTTAAATTGTATGACTTTGTTTGGATCTACAGCTCAGGGAACGGTTGTGGATATGATGGATCAGTTAGGTTTCTATACCGGTGTGAATGAGTATCTATACGAAGGGGCAACTCCTCTTACAAATCAGCTATTCTCTGTAAAATACCAGATTTATCGTCCGCAGGATTCCAGGCTTACGCCATTTCGTCCGTTGGATACGGCGGGCAATGTAACAATATATAAAAATCCATACCAGGCTGGAGTTGGCTATGGCGTGAGCTCTGAAATTGAACACTGGAATTATCAGGATTATAACCCTTTTTATGTACAAAATGATTTTGTTCAAAAAGCATATGGAATTGATGGATTGTTCCGTATGATTCAGACAAAACGACCGGAATTATCAGATTGTAAGATAACATCAGATAATGGAGACGGGGAATATGTTTTTGAAAATACATCGGCTCGTGCGGATAATATGGTTTTTACAATCAAATCCACAAAGGAGCGGGAAATGTATCTGCATTTTGATGGGAGTCAGGTAGAGAATACAGTCATTGAAAAAAATGGCGAACAAATGCTGACAGGGCGTTTAAACTCTCAAATTTTGTATTTGGGAAGACTGAAAAAAGGGGATGAAATTCAAATAAAATTGCAGCTTAAGCAAGACGATGTAATGTCGGGGGTAGTTCGACTCACTGCGGCAGAGTTAAATGAAGATGTCATGGCAGATCTTGTGGGAGCGATGGAAGCTCAGGTTTTCCGGCTTAAAAAAAGTGAGAGTTCCAAAATTCAGGGGACGATTTCAATGAAAAGGAGCGGCACACTGTTTTTCGGAATTCCTTATGATAAAGGATGGGAAGTTTTTGTAGATGGAAAAAAAGTTACGACTCACGCTTTGGGAAATGCTTTTTTAACAGTAAAGCTTACCAAAGGAAACCATAACGTGAGGCTTTCTTATACTCCCCCAGGCTTTTGGGAAGGCGCTGCAATCAGTTTTGTAGGATTTGTGATTTTTTTGTTGCTTTTGTATTTTTTCCGTAAGAAAAAAATAAGGAAATTGCAGAGAAATCCTTAGAAAAAATATGATACACTGATCAGAGAGTCACTCAAAAAAATGAACAGGATGATCGGAGAAGCTCGTTCCGTTCAAAGAGCTATACACTTGTGAGTGTCTCAGAAAGTATAAAAAATCGGAGGAAATGAACATGAGAAAAATATGGGCAAGAGTCATGGCGCTGGGATTATGTGCCGCAATGACCTTATCAGCAGTGACGGTCAAAGCGGACAGCGTTCAGGAAAAGTATCTGGCATTGGGCGCTGATCTAAAAAGTTCTGAAAAACAGAAGGTGTTGGAATTGTTGGGTGTGGAGGATACTGACAGTTATCATGTAATTAAAGTAACAAATAAAGAAGAACATGAATATCTGGATGATTATTTGTCAAAGAGTGTGATCGGCTCCAGAGCGCTTTCTTCTGTGACAGTAGAAAAGACCAGTGAGGGAAGTGGGGTGGATGTTTCGACAGAAAACATTACATACTGCACTTCCGGAATGTATCGCAATGCACTGGTAACAGCCGGAATTGAAAATGCGGATGTAAAGGTTGCGGGACCATTTAATATATCCGGTACGGCTGCATTGGTCGGAGTGATGAAAGCATATGAAGAAATGACCGGAAAAGAGATTCCTGAAAAAAGTAAGGATGCGGCGACAGACGAGTTGATTACAACCGGAGAAGTCGCAGAAAACATTGGTTCGGAAGATGCAGAGAAATTAATTGCAGATGTGAAACAGAAAGTTGCAGAAGAAAATTTGACAACACCTGCGGAAATTCAAGGTGCCATTGAAGAATCTGCCAAGGACCTGAACATTAAATTATCCGATGAAGATCGCGAGAAAATTCAAAGCTTGATGGATAAGATTTCAGAATTGGATTTAAATGTAGATCAGCTCAAGGAGCAGGCGAAGGCCATCTATGATAAATTGGGCGGGTCCGAAGGAATTATGGATAAGATCGGAAAATTTTTCCAAGGCATTTTTGACTGGTTTTCAAATTTATTTTAGTTGACGAGATTAATCTAATAAGAATATCCCTTTTTATGAATCATAAGATTACATAAGGAGGGATTTTTTTATGGAACAAAATCAAATGCTGTTTTATATTATGGCAATTGGCTGTACGGTGTGTATTATGATTGGAATTGTAAAGAAACCGGCGTATTTGATGGTACTTGCTGTAAGAGGATTTTTATGTTCTCTGATCATTTATGGAATTCATATTTTTTGTGCGAGGAATGGAGTGAATGCCCCGGTAGATTTAAATTTTCTTTCCATTGGAACAGGAGCGCTTTTAGGAATGCCCGGTGTGATTGTTCTATATGTAGTGAGTATTTTTGTATAGTGTATTATTTTAATAAATTTAGAAAAATAACTAGACAAAAGAAGAAAATAATTGTAAAATAATGTAAGAAAAGGGAGGGAGATACATGAAATTATGGATCATGTTGTATTTAACAGCTGCAGTTTTCTATGACTGGCGAGACTTTAGAATTCCCAACAAGCTCAATGGGGTTGGTGCGGTTTTTACATTTTTCCTTGGAATTTTAAATGGAATGGATGTTGTAGAGATGGCAGTTGGGGGAGGAATCCCCCTTATAATCTGCGGGTTCTTATTTTATATCGGATGTCTCGGAGGCGGTGATGTAAAGCTGCTGATGGTTTGCGGTATTTCTGTAGGATGGAAGATTTTCCATCTTCTGTTTTTATCTTTTATGTGGAATGGCATATACGCCATCCTTTTCTTATGGAAGCGGAAAAGCTTTCGTCTTCGATTCACTCGTTTTTTTCACTATGTAACCAATTGTGTTTATAAGAAAAAGCTTTTGTCCTATGAGTCGTTGGAAAAAGATTTTTCCAAGGAAGCAATGATTCATTTTTCGCTGGGAATCTGGCTTGCTTATGGGACATGCATATGGGAGAGAGTATTATGAGGGATATATCCGTTGGAATTTTTCATAAAGACTACCAGTATGGAAAGCGATTGATGGAGTATTTAAATCATCAAAAAGAATTTCCGATGACTGCATGGTTTGCCTCAGATGAGAAACAATTTTTTGATACAGAGAAAGAAAGGCAGTTTCATTGTTTGGTTTTGGCGGAAGGCGTGGATGATCAGGGAAGATCCCCGGTTTGCAGAATTGGCAGAAATGCAGGATCTGTGAACGGGCATTGTCAAAGCGGCAGAGACATTGCGAAGAAAATCTATGACTGTCTCCAGATTAAAAGAGAGGGGAAGGATATGATCGTAGGAGTATACTCTCCGCTGAGCAGGTATCAGGTTTCCCAGTTTGCACAACGGTTTGCGGGAGAGCGCGGGTTTGCTTATTTTGGAATGCAGGCGTATGGACATTGGACGGAAATCTGTACTGCGGATGAGTTGCTGTTGCTTTACATAAAAGAGCGGAATGAGACGGTGATACAATATTTTCTGGATCATCAGAGCGCAATGGGAGAATGCAGCGGATACCCGGCAGTTGGATGCTATTTGGACTATCGGGCAGTGTCATTGGAGGATTATCGGTGGTTTTTTGAGCGGCTGAAAGAGGAGCAAATTTCTGTGTTGTTCGATATAGGAGCAGCCTGCCCGCCAAAACTTGGGTTTTTAGGGCTATTTGATAAAATATACATTCCTCTGATGAAAGGAGACAGAGCATCGTCGGAATATGTACAATTTAAAGATCAGATGAAACGGCATGGAATCTGGTATCAGACGACGTGGGAGGAGGTAATACTTGCAGCAAAAGAAACAGGAAAGGAATAGGAAGAATGAAAAAAGAGCTGATAAAACAAAGAGTAATGCAGCGGCTGGATTTCTCCAGAGAGATAACAGATGACCAGCTGAAAGAAATTATTCAAGATGAAGTCATAAAGCTTTCTCATAGTCAGCCTTTGCTGCTGGCAGACAAAATTCAGCTGAATCAGGAAGTTTTTTATGCGCTGCGCAGGCTTGATATTTTGCAGGATCTTTTGGAGGACGATTCGATTACAGAGATTATGATCAATGGCTATCAGAATATTTTTGTGGAGAGAGGAGGGAAACTTTTTCGGTATCCCGGAAAGTTTTCAGATAGTGAAAAGCTCTATCAGGTAATTCAGCAGGTGGCATCGGGGGCCAATCGGATGGTAAATGAACGAAATCCGATTGTTGATTCCAGATTGGAAGATGGTTCAAGGGTCAATATCATTTTGCCTCCGATTTCGATTGATGGGGCGACAATGACAATCCGCAAATTTGCCAAAGAACCAATGACGCTGGAATGGCTGTATCAGCGGCAGGCATTTCAAAAGGAAATTGGGGAATATTTAAAGATTCTGGTCAAAGGAAGATATAATATTTTCATTTCAGGAGGGACCGGGAGCGGTAAGACGACCTTGCTGAACGGACTGTCCAACTGTATTCCGAAGGATGAAAGAATCATTACCATTGAAGATTCCGCAGAGCTGAAATTAAATGGGATAGATAATTTGGTGCGTTTAGAAATGCGCAGTGCCAATGCGGCAGGAGAGAATCAGATCGATATGAAAGATCTGATCAAAGCAGCGCTTCGCTCCAGACCGGATCGAATTATCGTTGGAGAAGTGCGGGGAGAGGAAGCATTGTCAATGCTAAATGCCATGAATACCGGACATGACGGCAGTATTTCCACCGGACATGCCAACAGCAGTCTGGATATGTTAAAACGAATTGAGACCATGGTGTTCATGGGCGCTGATATGCCGGTGGACGCTATTCGCGGTCAAATGGCGTCTGCCATTGATATTATTGTACATTTGGGAAGGACCGCCGACGGCAGCAGAAAGCTCATGGAAATTACTGAAATTACGGGAATGTCCGGAAAACAAATAGCAGTGCATCCGTTGTTTGCAATGGATGAAAATGAGGAACTTCAAATGAAGGGGACCTTGACACATCAAAAAAAATTAAAGGAGTATGGTCAATATGAGGCATATCAAAAGCTTATGGGGAAAATTAAGATGGGAAGTGAAGCATTGGGTCAATGAGAAAAAAGATTTGTTTCTGGGACTGCTCTACGGATGGGGAATTTGCTGGCTGTTTTTCGATCGAATATGGCTTCTTCCATTTATGCTACCGATTCTGGTACCATGGATGAAGCATAGAAGAAGGAAGAGAAGACAAAAAGAACAAGAGCAGCTTCGCAGGGAATTTCGTGAAATGATGATATCTGTGAGAAACAGTCTTTCGGCAGGATATTCTCTTGAAAATGCTTTAAAAACATCCAGAGAAGATTTAAAGGTGTTTCAGGGGGAAGGACTTCTGGAAAAAGAACTGAATGTGTTGATTGTTTCGTTGAAAATAAATGAACCTGTGGAACAATTACTTCAAAATATGGCAGAAAGAATTGATTTAGAAGAATTGTATCAATTTGCCGAAATTGTGTCGATTGTGAAAAAAACAGGGGGGAATTTAATCGAGATCATTGGAAAAACTGTCGATCATCTGAATCAGGCAATGCAGATAAAGGAGGAAATTCAGACGATGATAGCGGCAAAACAGATGGAGAAAAGGATAATGTCTGTTATGCCGTACATGATATTAGCTTATGTAAGAATCGCCAATCCGGAATATTTTCAGGTGCTTTATGAAAGTCTTTTTGGGATTGTGCTGGCAGCTGCGGCGTTGGTTTGTTTGTGCGGTGCCAACCTGTGGGCAGAAAGGGTGGTTGAAATTGAAATTTAGCTGGATGAAAAAAATTGTGGACAGGCTTCCAGAAGAAATTAAGCGGAATCGTGAAAAACAAATTGCCAGCAGCTTTCTTGGAACAAGAGAGGAATTAAGAAAGAAGACAGAGGATAGTTTGTTGGCACAAGTAAAACTGGTGTTGGCAGCGACAGTGATTTTTCTGATCTTGTTGGCAGCGCTGCTGATCTTTCATTTTACGAGAGACCGCAGTATTGTCATTACCAGAAACCAAAGGGGAGAAGGAGAGAAGGAAGAGCAGGTGAAGATTCAGACCGATGATGGGGAACAAACCTATCAATTGCGTGTGCGGCCAAGAGGATATTCTGAGAGTGAAATTTCTACTGCTTTAAAAAAGGCAGAAAACTATATAACAACACATTTAAAAGGTGAAAATCAGTCCTTAAATCAAGTAAAAGAGAAGCTCTATATGCCGGAATCAATTCCAAAAGAGAATATTACGGTACGGTGGGGGAGTGAAGACCCTACGGTGATAGATGAAACCGGAAATGTGTTTTCAAAAAACGTAAAGCGGCCAATGATTGTCTACGTCCATGCAAAAATGGAATGTCAGGGAAAAGAAAAAATTTTAAAGATGCCTGTTTGTGTGGTGCCGGGAGCAGCGAAAAAAGTAGTTTCAGAAAGGGAAAAAGTGATCCGGGAACTGAAAAAAATGGAACGTGAAAGTATTACAGAAGAAACATTTGTAATTTCTGAATCTGTCAAGGGCACAGCGGTTCATTCTGTCAAACAGGAGAATCAGATACCGGCGGTAGTTTTTATTGGAAGTTCTTTGATTGTGCTTCTTTGGTATCGAGAGAGCGAGAAATATAAAAAGCAGAGTCAAAAGGTATTGGAAGATTCCAGACAAGAATATCCGCATATTATTACGCAAATGATTTTATTTCTCGGAACAGGGATGAGTGTGCCGGCGGCTTTGTCAGCAATATACGAAGAATATCGGCGGAAATGCAGAAAGGGAAATCAAAGAAAAATGTTTGTCTATGAGGAACTTGAAAAAACCTGCCGACAGATTTCCTTTGGAGTTTCACAGACAGAAGCGTTTACACAGATGGGAAAAGCTCTTTCGCTTTCTTCTTATCAGAAGTTATCGGTTCTCTTGGTGCAGAGCATTACAAGAGGGGCCAAAGATCTTTTTTTACAGCTGGAGCAGGAGGAAGAAGGGGCATTTTTTCAGAGAAAGGAAGATGCAAAAAGAAAGGGGGAGGAGGCAAGCACAAAATTATTGGCGCCTATGATGATAATGCTGGTTGTTATTTTGGCATTATTAATGTTTCCGGCATTGTCTGCATTCTGACAGGGAGGTATTGCAATGATGAGATTTTTAAAAGATGAATCAGGGATGGGTGTTGTTGAAGTTATTTTAATTATTGTGGTGTTGATCGGCTTGGTAATTATTTTTCAGACACAGATTAAAACGGTAGTAAATAATATCTTTAAAACAATCACATCCAAGACGGGGCAGGTGAAATGATTCGGGATGAACGGGGCAGTATGACAGCATTTCTTTCCATGTTGTTTCTGGTATTTCTTCTTTTAATCAGTGTATGTATGGAAGGTATTTATCTGTATGTGGGAAGAGGGAAAGCTATGGGAGCCTGTATGGCCGGGCTTTCCCATACCAGAGGAAACTATCAAAAAGAATTGGAGAAACGCTATCATATTTATGCTTTGGATCCCAGATATCAAAAAAAGATGGCTGGTGACTTTCAGGAGAAAATAAAAGAAAGTCTGGAGGAAAGCAAAGATTCTTTTACTTTTCAGGTTGGAGCTTCCCAAGCTTCAAAATTTATAAATTTAACAGAGCAGAGGGGGGAAGTTTTAAAATATCAGATTGGACAGCTTATGAAATATGAGGCGGGAACCGACATCATGAAATTTTGGAAGTCAAAATTAACGGACGTTCAGAAAATGGGAGAGAATGTATCAGAGGTTCAGGATCAAATGAAAAAGAGCGAAATTCAGGCAGAGCAACAAAAGAAAGAAGAAAAGGACGCGTTAAAGCATAAAGAGGAGGCAAGCGCCGCCAAGACGAAAGGAAAGGACCCGAGGAAGGGCTTGATGTCAATGCTGAGGGAGGGATCGGTTTCGCTGGTGATGGGGGACCAAAAAGTATCCGATCAGAAAATCCGAATTGTGTATGGGAAAAGAGATACAACGAAAACAAAGCTATGGAACTTTATGAGCAGAAAAGAAACCGATCGCCAGATGCAAGAAGTAAAACAGGTATCCTCTGGAACAAGGCTTACAACGGAGCTACCTTCAATACTTTACAGTTTAAAATATTTTCATAATCTGACGGATGAGAAAGACAAAGAAGGACTCCGATATGAGGTGGAATACTTGATTGCGGGGAAGGATACGGAGAAAGAATGTCTGGGAATTGTATTCTGGAAAATGATTGGTTTGAGATTTTTAACGAATCTATCTTATGTGTACCAAAATCCGACGAAAGAAAAAGAGGCAGCACTTCTGGCGGCATCCATTCTTGGAGTTACCGGGATTCCGCCGCTGATCTCTCTGGCAAAAAATTTGCTTTTGGCAGCGCTGGCTTATGGAGAATCCATTATGGATGTACGGAATCTGGCAGAGGGGAAGAAGGTTCCGTTTCAAAAGAATGCTTCCACATGGCAAATGGAATTTTCCGGGCTGGCAACGCTGACCGGCAGACAAAAAACCGTGCAGCAAGGTATGGATTACGAAGATTATCTTTTTTTGCTTTTGATTATGCAGAGGGATAAAACCCAGAGATATTTTCGGATGCTGGATGTGATGGAACAAAATATCAGAATGCAGGTTTCGGACCTGAGACTGACACAATGTGCAGTATCTTATCAAATGACAATCAATATTGGGATCAGAAAGCTGGGATTCGGAGGACTTACCTTGCCGTTGGGAAACCATACCAACTGGAAGTTTCAAAGGACTGCATCATACTAAGAAGGAGGCAAAGAAAGATGTTCTCTTGTCAAAAATATTTCTCAATTAGGAAGGCAACCCAAGATGATACAAATGTGGCCGAAAATAAATTCAGGAGAGCATCTTTGTCTGCCTCTGAGGATGGAGCAATCACAATCGAAGCCAGCTTTATAACTCCGCTGTTTCTGATTGTTGTGTTGATGTTAACAACAGCAGGTGAAATTCTTATGATTCACGGACAGGTTGCACATGGCTTGGAAGAGGCAGCTAGACAGGCGGCTGTCAGTGAATATGGACGGAAAGCAAAAAAGTCGGGAGAGAAGGTTTTTGCTGAGATGAATGTGAAAACGGTATTTTTAGCATCAGTCAATCGAAACTTTCTTGACCGGTCTGCGTTATTAGGAGGAAGCAGGACCGCTGCTGCGGCAATAAAAATGACAAAAAATGCCAAGGATGAATATGTGGCGTCGGTAACCTATGTGATTAAAAAACAAATGCCGTTTTTATCCCCTTTGTCTGGAACATTTCAACAGAAGGTGCGCCAGAAATCAATGACGGGATATGTGCCGGATGGGGATGAGATAAAGGAAGGATCTGTTTATGTGACGCCACATCAAAGTGTATATCATAAAGATTTGGGCTGCACACATCTGGCATTGGATCTTTCTGTGGACCGGGAGGTTCAAAAATATTTAGAAGGAAAAAGTATTTACAGGGAATGTAAAAGGTGTGCACGCTATGAAAAGGATAAGATTACCTGTGTGTATGTTCCGAGGGAAGGAGATGCGTATCACACCGATCTTTCCTGCAGCGGTCTTAAGAGAACAGTGAGACAAGTGGATTTGAGTACATTAAAGGGGATGAAGCCATGCGAGAGATGCGGGAAATAGGCGGATATATGACGGTGGAAGTGAGTGCGGTTCTTCCTGTGGTTTTTATGGTACTCTGGCTGTTTTTAGGATATCTTTTTTATTTTATGAATTGTGGAATTACCCAGGGAATTATAGGAGAAATCATTCCAAAAGCGGCAGATGCAAAGATGAGCGGAGGAGATTATGAAACCGGAGAAATTTCTTACGGCGCTGTAAATAAGAAAAATATAGCCTCTCAGTTGCTTTCACAGCAGAAAAATGCAGATCAGAAAGCGGAAAAGGAAATCAGGCAATTACTTTCCAGACATTTATTTTTAGGAAGTGTCCGTGGGATTTCGGTAAAGTCGTCAGATTTCAAAGTGAAGGTTAAAATAGAAACGGAGCTTACAATTCCTGGAGCGGATTTTTTAAGTATGTTTGGGATTCAAATGTTTGTGTATGAAGGGGTATATCAGACAGAGGGACCATCAGAGATCGAAAAAATAAGGAGGTGGGCAGCCATTGAAGGAACAGTGGATTAGAGAGGGATTTTCTACCTATTACGTTGTAAAAAAAGAAAAGAGTTTAACATATGAGAAAGAAATTCTTTTGGAACACCCGCTGTCTTGTTTGCTGCCCTGCGAGTTCCGAATGGAAAATGAAGATGTTTTTTACTATTACGAAACGGGAATTTATACACTTTGGAAGGATAACATGAATCAGATGGATGGAAGGGAATTTTTTTATCAAATGATTTTGGCTTTTGAGCAGATGGAGTCCTATCTTCTGAATTTGGATCATGTAAAGTTGACAACAGATTTCGTATTTTTAAGAAAAAATGGGAAACCGGCGTTTTGTTATCTTCCGGAGTTTGAAGAAAATATTTTTGACCAGATGCGAAATTTTTTAGAAGACTCCATTAAATGCAATTCTCATAAAGAGCGGGCAGAGGTTCGCTTCTATTATGAATTTCATCAGTATCTGGTAAAAGAAAAACCAAATATGACGCAGTTAAAAGAATATTTGATGCCAAGGTTTGAGGAGGAATATGAAATTCAGGAAGAGAAAGCAGCAGAGTCATTGATGGAGTGCATCCCGCAGGAAGAAACCACGGTTTCACAAAGGTTTTGGAACAGAGATTTTGCCATCTGGGGTTTGTTCGGAATTGCCTTGATCATACTGGGGACGGCTGCCGGATATTTTTTAGGAAAAATTTTTGTTTATGGATGGTATTATCCTGTTATTGCAGGATTTTTTCTTTCTGTCACATTATTTTTTGTTGTGGGAGTGAATGGTGTCAGATGGTGGAAAAGAAAGAAGCGGTGCGAAGAGGAGATTCGAGATGCTTTTGGGGAAAGAGGGGATGTACAAACAGGGGAGAAAACCGTTCTTCTGGATCATCCTACGGTGTTATTGACAGAAAATGTGCTTGGAACGCTTGTTTTACAAAAAGATGGATCAGAGGAAACGATCAGTTTGGAAAATGAATTTGTGATCGGGAGTTCCAGGGAAGGAACCGATTATCAGTTGGATGAAATTGGGGTGAGCCGAAGGCATGTGAGGTTTTACCAGAAACAAGATGATGTGATCTGTGAAGATCTGCAGTCAACCAATGGGACCAGAGTGAATGGAAAGAAAATAAAAGAAGCAGTATTAAATGATGGAGATTGGATTCAGATCGGATTGGAACAATTCCAATTTCTGCGTCCATAGATTTTACTGGTTGTGGTATAATACTTTCAGGATCGAAAAACTGGAGGTTTGTATGTACCAAAAAATAGTGGAATTGCTTCGGATTCACGGATATGAAAAAATAGAAACCGCAATGGGTCCTTGTTATATAAAACATATGGGACATGAAACGAAGGGTGTATGGATGACGTTTGATCGACATCCTGACGGCAGCTTCGTAACGGAAGATGAAGTTTGGCAGGTGAAGCGAGGGATCAGAGCACAGATTGGCGGTCAGATTCCAATTCTGGTCTTGTTGCTGTCAGAGAAGAGACAGTCACAATTTTGGGATGAGGAAAATCAATTTGGGGAATTGTATGATCCCATTTCGACCATAATCTATCAAGAAAATTTCAGCGAAGGTTCCAAAGTGCTGAAAGAGAGAAAAAAACCTTCATGGTTTCAAAGGGCGGGGGCTTACAAGGCAACAATTTTTATATTTTTTGTCAATGCATTTGGATTTTTGTTATCCGAAATCTATGGGGATACAATTTATCATATGGGCGCCTGCGATGTATATCTGGTAAAAGAACTTCATGAGTACTATCGTCTTCTCACCTCTAATTATCTCCATTTTGGCTGGGATCATTTTTTTAATAATATGATAGCTTTCCTGCTGCTTGGTTCTGCTCTGGAGAAAATCATAGGGAGTTTTCGTTATATTGTTCTATATACCGGAGCTGGCATGATCGGAAGCGTCGTTTCCGTACTGTATTATGCCCGGGCGGGAGAATATGTTGTGTCGGCGGGCGCTTCCGGTGCCATTTTCGGAATTATGGGCGCATTGGCTGCGCTGCTTTTGTTCTGCCCCAAAGAGAGAAAAAATCTCAATAGCTCAGGAGTTTTTCTCTTGATTGCAGGAAGCTTCTATCATGGTCTGCAGAGTGCGGCAACGGATAATGCCGCACATGTTGGCGGGTGCATTGCCGGATTTATACTGGCAGTGGTTCTATACGTTCTCTGGCAGGGAAAACGAGAGTGAAAGTTGTTCCGTGATGGATGGCAGAATCCATATGAATTTTTACATGTAAATCGTCGGCAATTCTTTGGACCACAGATAATCCGACGCCATTGCCGCCGGGGGTAAAAGAAACGCCCTGGTAGAAAACTCTGGACTGTTGTTCCTTGGTCATTCCGATGCCGGTATCAGATAAATTCAGTACGACATGTCCTTGTTCTTTGCTTAAATGGATGGTAATATTTTTAGATGCCGAAGCGGTTTGCTTTCTCTGAATGGCATGAATCGCATTGGCAATTAAGTTGTGAAAAATTTGGAGAAGTTTTGGTTTTGCCCCGTAAACATAAAAAATACCAGGGGAATCGGCCTGAATTAGAAATTCGATATTTTCGTTTTGCAGGCGATGAGACCATGAAGACTGAATTTCTCCAATAAGCTCCATGAGATTGATCGGCTCCATTGCGGCAGACATGGTATCTTTTGGGGCAAGAAACTGATGGATCATCTCAAATAGGGAGGAGAAATCTTCTTTGACCTGAACCCAGTGAGGGTCTGTTTTTAAGAGATCATTGGTATTTTCTATATACTGAAGCTGTCCATAGATCAGCGTCAGTGAATTGTTTATCTCGTGTGAAAATGTGGAAAGTTCATAAGGCTTTTTCATTTTCTGCTCCTGTTCTGTGTGTTCAATATTTCATCTCGTTTATTTATTATGGAGAAAATATAAACAGACTGCAATAAAAATGGTGGGAAAAAGTTCGATGATTTTTTACAACGTTTTTTCTATACATTTCCCATGGAATTGTGTTACAATGAGACGATGAAATAGAAAGGGGTTTCTGTCATGTCTTATATGGCGTTGTACCGTAAGTTTCGACCGACAAATTTCGATGAAGTAAAAGGACAGGATCATATTGTCACGACACTGAAGAATCAGGTGCGAACCGGAAGAATCGGTCATGCTTATTTATTTTGCGGAACCAGAGGAACTGGAAAGACCACAGTGGCAAAGATTCTTGCCAAAGCAGTGAATTGTGAACATCCGGTAGATGGCGAACCGTGTGGGGAATGTGAAGTATGCAAATCAATTGCGGATGGCAGCTCAATGAATGTAATCGAAATTGATGCAGCCTCCAATAATGGTGTGGATAATATTCGCGAGATTAAGGAGCAGGTGCAGTATTCCCCGGCATCCGGGAAATATAAAGTATATATTATTGATGAGGTGCATATGCTTTCAATCGGAGCATTTAATGCATTGCTGAAGACCTTGGAAGAGCCGCCGGAATATGTTATTTTTATTTTGGCGACAACGGAAGTTCATAAGATTCCGATTACCATATTATCAAGGTGTCAGAGATACGATTTTCATCGTATTACCGCGGAGACAATCAAGAAACAGCTTTCAGATTTAATGGAACAGGAGCAGGTGACGGCACAGGAGAAGGCCCTGGAATATGTGGCAAGAATGGCAGATGGTTCCATGCGTGATGCGCTGAGTCTGTTAGATCAGTGTATTGCATTTTATCTTGGAGAAACACTGACCTATGATAATGTTTTGGAAGTTCTGGGAACTGTAGATATTCAGGTGTACAGTCATTTGCTGGATATGGTGCTGGAACAGGATATTATGGGAGTAATGGATTTGCTGGAAGAAGTGGCAAAACAGGGCAGAGAATGGTCGCAATTTGTCACTGACTTTTTGTGGTATTTGAGAAATCTTCTTTTGGCTGGGAAGGGAACTCGGGCAGAGGAAGCATTGGAGGTATCCACAGATCAGCTGAAGCTGCTTCAGGAAAAAGCAAAGACTGTGGAGGAAGCTTTGCTGATCCGATATATTAGAATTTTATCAGAGCTGTTGGAAAGGATTCGATATGCTACCTCAAAAAGAGTTTTAGTTGAAGTGGAACTTATGAAGCTCTGTAAACCACAAATGGAGACAGACTCCCATAGTCTTGCGGATCGGGTGCGCCAGTTAGAAAAGAAATTGGAACAGCTGGTTCAGACCGGAGTGCAAAGTCCCCAGCCTGTACAAGAAAGAGTTTCCAGGCAGCCGCGGACAGAAGATTCAGAGAAAAATACGATGGCTCAGCTTCATGAAAAATTTCCGCCAGCCAAGGTAGAAGAATTAACAAGTCTTGCAGAAAATTTTCGGGAAGTAAAAAGGAATTTATCGACTCAGATGAAGTGGTCTCTTCAAAAGGCCGTATTGACAGTCAATGAAGAGGGGACAGCGCTTCGCCTGATTTTCCCAAAAGAGATGAATATAGAGAGCGGATATTTTCTGGAGAAGCCGGAGCGTATTGAAATTCTGAAGCAGGAGTTGATGAGGCAGTCCGGAAGAGAAGTTGAACTGGAAGTTTGTGTTATGAATTCGGATCAGGAAGAACAGGATATGATCAATCTGGATTGCATTCATATGGAAGTGCAGATTGAAGATTCATAGAAGCATAGAGATATGAAATTTATAGTAAAAAGATTTAGGAGGAAAAGAAAATGGCAAAAAGAGGCGGCGGATTTCCGGGAATGGGCGGAAATATGAACCAGTTGATGAAGCAGGCACAGAAAATGCAGAAACAGATGGAAGACACAACAAAAGAATTGGAGGAAACGATGTACGAAGCTACAGCCGGAGGCGGTGTGGTAAAAGTTGTTGTTTCGGGCAAAAAAGAAGTGGTATCGGTTTCGCTGGAAGAAGAAGTTGTAGATCCTGATGATGTTGAGATGCTGGAAGATCTGATTGTGGCAGCAACCAACGAGGCTCTCCGCAAGATGGAGGAAGATTCCCAGGCAAAAATGGGCAAAATTACCGGAGGATTAGGAGGAATGGGCGGAGGATTCCCATTCTAGGGTAAAGGTATGGAGTATTACAGCAATCAAATAACCCAGTTAATTGAAGAATTGGGAAAGCTTCCGGGAATCGGGCCTAAGTCTGCCGGACGTCTGGCATTTCATATTATAAATTTGCCAAAAGATCAGGTAGAAAAACTATCCAATACAATTGTGAGCGCTAAAAATAATGTCCATTATTGTAAAGAATGCTGTACGCTGACAGATCAGGAAGTTTGTCCGATTTGTGCCAGCAGCAAGCGTGATCATAATACGATTATGGTTGTGGAAAATACCAGAGATTTAATGGCATATGAAAAGACAGGAAAATATGAAGGCGTCTATCATGTGCTGCATGGAGCGATATCCCCAATGCTTGGAATCGGACCGGATGATATTCGGCTGAAAGAACTGATGGCAAGACTTCAGGGAGATGTAAAGGAGCTGATCATTGCGACCAACTCAAGCCTGGAGGGGGAAACGACGGCGATGTATATTAGTAAGCTTGTAAAACCCACCGGGATTAAGGTCAGCAAGATTGCAAGCGGAGTTCCGGTTGGAGGAGATCTTGAGTACATTGATGAGGTGACTTTGCTGCGAGCATTGGAAGGAAGAACAGAAATATAAGAAACGCTCTGCAGGAATTTGCAGATAAAAAAGAAAGAACCGACTAGCTAGGTCGGTTCTTTCTTTTAAAACAATAAGGAGAGGATTTTCATCCTCAAGAGGGGTAGGATTTGAAAGTATTAACTACTTTACGAAAGATATTATAACACAAAAAATGTGTCTAAAATGTGAATTTTTTTAAAAAAGATAAAAAAATTTTAAAATTTCGCTAAGTTTATAAGAAGGAATGAAGGATTATGGGCATTTTCTTGAAAATAGCGAATAAATAAGATAAAATACTTCTAAACATCGGGCAAATGCTCCGGGAATCTAAGAATAGAAAGGAAGTTATCAGTTATGAAGAAAGAAGATTGTGTTTTTTGCAAAATTATAAATGAGGAAATACCGTCAAATACCATTTATGAAAATTCGGAATTTAAAGTGATTATGGATATTGCACCGGCAACAAAAGGGCATGTGCTGATCTTGCCAAAAGAGCATTTTAAAGATATTTATGAAATTGATGCAATCACTGCGGGGAAATTATTCCAACTGGCAACGGTTGTCGCAAGGGCATTGAAGGAGGTGCTTCATTGTGATGGAATGAATGTTCTTCAAAACAATGGACTGATTGCGGGACAGACAGTTTATCATTTTCATATGCATTTGATTCCGCGTTATGAAGGAGATACTGTCACTGTAAAATGGGAAGAGCATTCGATGGAAGATGTAGATATGGAACAGCTTCGTCAGGATATTCGGAAGGCACTTTAGGAGAATCAGATGGCAAAAATTTCATGGAAGCCAGGAAATATGATTTACCCGCTTCCGGCAGTGATGGTTACCTGTCGGGATCAGGGGACAGATAATATTATTACGATCGCCTGGACGGGAACCATTTGTACAAATCCGCCAATGACGTATATTTCAGTTCGTCCGGAAAGACATTCCTATGAGATGATCAAAAACAGCAGAGAATTTGTAATTAATCTGACCACAAAAGAGCTGGCCCGGGCTACAGATTTCTGCGGAGTGCGTTCCGGCAGAGATCTGGACAAATTTCAGGAAACGGGTCTCACCAGGGGAGAAGCACAGGTTGTCAATGCGCCGATTATTGCGGAAAGTCCTGTTCACATTGAATGCCGGGTGGATGAGATTCTTCCTCTTGGATCGCATCATATGTTTACGGCAAAAGTTGTGAATATCATGGTAGATGACATATATATGGAAGAGAACGGGAGATTTGCGCTGGAGAAAACAAATCCCTTGGTCTATTCTCACGGCGGTTATTTTGAAAGTGGAAAACAACTTGGTACATTCGGGTACTCGGTAAGGAAGAAAAAGAAGGGGAGACGGCAAAATGTCAGAAGGAAAAAATAACTATGTACTAATAGGAATGCCGGGAGCCGGAAAAAGTACGATAGGGGTGCTTCTTGCCAAAGCTCTCGGATATGAATTTATTGATACAGATCTGGTCATTCAGCAGAGAGAAGGAAAGCTGCTAAAAGAAATTATAGCGGAAAAAGGAAATGATGGCTTTAAAAAAATTGAGGAAACCGTAAATGCATCCGTTGAGGCGTATCAGTCGGTCATTGCGCCTGGAGGCAGCGCAATTTACAGTGAAAAAGCGATGAGACATTTCAAAGAAATCGGTAAGGTCATTTATTTAAAACTTAGTTTTGGATCTGTGAAGCATCGTCTTGGAAATTTGAAGGCAAGAGGAGTTGTCTTAAAGCAGGGGCAGACGTTGCGCGATCTGTATGATGAGCGTGTGCCGATTTATGAAGAATATGCGGATATTACAGTGGAACTGGACGATTTATCCATTGGAGACTCTCTAGAAAAAGTATTGGAAAACCTATAATCTTATGTTATAATGTAATCTGTATGATTTTAAATAATTGTTGATAATTTCAAAAGAAAATAAGGTTTTTTAATAATATAGATAAATTGAGGTGTATGATGGAACAATATGTCATTAAAGGTGGAACCCCGTTAGTAGGTGAAGTAGTCATCGGCGGAGCAAAGAATGCAGCATTGCCGATTTTGGCAGCAGCAGTTATGACAGATGGAAAGTGTATGATCGATAACATGCCGAATGTAAGAGATATTAATGTATTGCTTCAGGCAATGGAGGGAATTGGAGCAGAAATTGACAGAACCGGGACACATGAAGTCACAATCAGCGGAAAAGGAATTCATCCCGAATGTGATGTAGATAATGAGTTTATCCGAAAGATACGGGCATCCTATTATTTAATCGGAGCTTTACTTGGAAAATATAAAAGAGCAAGAGTTGCATTGCCGGGTGGATGTGAGATTGGAAGCCGCCCGATTGACCAGCATATCAAGGGATTTAAGATGCTGGGAGCAGAGATTGAGATTGAAAACGGAATGATCAGCGCAACTGCAGTGGAGCTTCATGGAAGTCATATTTACATGGATGTTGTGTCAGTAGGTGCGACGATCAATGTAATGATGGCAGCATCTCTGGCAAAAGGAAGTACGATTATTGAAAATGCGGCAAAAGAACCTCATGTGGTAGATGTTGCAAACTTTTTAAACAGTATGGGAGCTAAAATCCGAGGTGCCGGAACAGATGTGATTAAAATTAAAGGAGTAGAGCGGTTTGGAGACTGTCAATATTCTATTATTCCGGATCAGATTGAAGCAGGGACCTTTATGACTGCGGCAGTGGCAACAAAAGGTGATATTACCATTAAAAATGTAATTCCGAAGCATCTGGAGGCGATCAGCGCCAAACTTATGGAAATCGGCGCAGAAGTTGTGGAATTTGATGATGCTGTTCGAGTATCCGCAACAAAACGTCTGGAGTCTACAAATATTAAGACGCTGCCGTATCCGGGATTTCCGACAGATATGCAGCCGCAGATGGCGGTTACCCTGGCTCTTTCCAATGGGACCAGTGTGATATCTGAAAGTATTTTTGAAAATCGTTTCCGCTATGTAGATGAGCTCACCAAAATGGGGGCAACAATTCAGGTTGACGGAAGAACTGCGATTATTACAGGAGTCGAAGGTTTTACGGGAGCTGATGTTCATGCCCCGGATTTAAGAGCCGGAGCTGCTTTGGTCATTGCGGGATTATCGGCAAAAGGATATACGACAGTCAGTGAAATCGGATATATTTATCGTGGCTATGAAGAGTTTGAAAGGAAATTAAAACAACTGGGCGGAGAAATTCAGTTGATGAATGATGAAAAAGAGATTGCAAAATTTAAATTAAAAATAGGATGATACTAAGGAGAAATGCCTGAATGAGACAGTACTTGAAAAATGAAGTATTCAAAGTTTCCAAGTGGGTGGAATTGGTTTTATCAGTGATTATTACGATCGCAGTTATTGCCGGAACCATTTATTTATTAGAGGATTTGTTTGAACTCATTATGAACCACCCGGACTCAAAGGATATTTATCAATTTGTCGGTGTGGCATTTAATCTGGTGATTTGTATCGAATTTATTAAAATGCTTTGCAAGCACACGCCGGAAACTTTAATTGAGGTATTGATGTTTGCCATTGCCCGCCAGATGGTTGTAGAACACACAACACCTGTGGAAAATCTTCTGGTGATTTCAGCAATTGCAATTCTGTTTGCCATTAAAAAGTTTTTGTTTGGAAAGTTTGATGATGTCGACAAGACAATCTTTTTGCCTCATCAAAAAATTTCCAGCATTAACGAACTGGTTCATGTCAATATTCCGGAAGCATTTCCGGGGCAGACAATCGGAGATTTAATGTCAAAATGGGTTGAGGGACAGAATGAGCAGATTCAAGTGGGACTTTGCTACTTCTTTTTAGGGGGCGCTCTGAGGGTTGACAAAGTAAAAAATGAGAAAATCATGCAGATTGAAGTGATTCGGAGCAAACATGCACCGTTGATGCCAAAAGAGTAAAATTGGCCCGGAGGTCTTCGGGCTTCTTTTCGTCTCGTTAAGAAATTTCTTATTTTGATTTGCAATATAAATTCAAATCTAACGAAAGATATTTATGGAAAGGATAGCAAAATGGATAAGTTACTTTTTACATCAGAGTCTGTTACAGAAGGACATCCGGACAAAATTTGTGATCAGATTTCTGACGCGATCTTAGATGCATTGTTGGAACAAGATCCTATGAGCCGAGTAGCATGTGAGACGTGCACTACGACCGGAATTGTTATGGTTATGGGTGAGATTTCCACCAAAGCATACGTAGATATACAAAAAATTGTGCGTGACACGGTAAGAGAAATTGGTTATACAAGAGGAAAATATGGGTTTGACGCAGATACCTGTGGAGTTATGATTGCAATTGATGAACAGTCGGATGATATTGCCTTAGGCGTGGATCAGGCGCTGGAAGCTAAGGAAAATCAAATGACAGATGATGAAATTGAAGCCATTGGAGCTGGAGATCAGGGCATGATGTTTGGGTACGCAACCAATGAGACGGAAGAGTACATGCCATATCCGATTTCTTTAGCGCACAAATTGGCAAGGCAGTTAACAAAAGTCCGCAAAAATGCAACACTTCCTTATTTAAGACCGGATGGTAAAACTCAAGTAACCGTGGAATATGATGAAAACGGAAAACCAAGACGTCTGGATGCAGTTGTGCTGTCAACGCAGCATGATCCTGATGTGCAGCAGGATCAGATTCATGAGGATATTCAGCGGGAAGTATTTGACAAAATTCTTCCGGCACACATGGTAGATGAAAAAACGAAGTTTTTCATTAACCCGACAGGAAGATTTGTGATCGGAGGACCTCATGGCGACGCAGGATTAACGGGAAGAAAAATTATTGTAGATACGTATGGCGGGTATGCACGCCATGGCGGCGGAGCATTTTCCGGAAAAGACTGTACGAAGGTGGATCGTTCTGCAGCCTATGCAGCCCGCTATGTTGCCAAGAATATTGTGGCGGCAGGATTGGCAGAAAAATGTGAGATTCAGCTTTCTTATGCGATTGGCGTCGCTGAGCCGACATCTATTATGGTTGATACGTTTGGAACCGGAACGAAATCAAATCCGGAATTGGTTGATTTAATTCGCAGACATTTTGATTTAAGACCGGCAGGAATTATTAAGATGCTGGATCTTCGTAGACCGATTTACAAGCAGACTGCTGCTTATGGTCACTTTGGAAGAAATGATTTAGATCTTCCGTGGGAACGGTTGGATAAGGTTGCTTTGTTGAAAGAGTCATAAAATCAAAGGAAACCGAAATATTTTCGGCGGGATGAAAACCGCTGTTTAGAAAGACTCTAATATTACAAATGCTTAGGAGGAAAACGAGTGAAAAATGAGTTAGTGATTGTCATTGATTTTGGCGGGCAGTATAACCAGCTTGTTGCACGCCGTGTGCGTGAATGCAATGTATATTGTGAGATTTATTCATATAAGATTGATATTGAAAAAATTAAAGCTTTGAATCCAAAAGGAATTATTTTAACAGGAGGACCCAACAGCTGCTATGAAGCGGAATCTCCAACCTATTCCAGAGAATTATTTGAACTGGGAATTCCAGTTCTCGGCTTATGCTACGGCGCGCAGCTGATGCAGCATATTCTTGGCGGAAAAGTGGAAAAAGCAGATGTCCGGGAATATGGTAAAACAGAAGTTTTGATTGATAAGAAGGAATCACCGATTTTTACGGAGGTTTCTGAGAAAACAATCTGTTGGATGAGTCATTTTGATTATATCTCAAAGGTGGCACCCGGCTTTGAAATTACAGCACATACGGCAGATTGTCCGGTAGCATCAGCGGAGAATAGAAACGAAAACCTCTATGCAATTCAATTTCATCCGGAGGTTCTTCATACCGAAGAGGGAACAAAAATGTTGTCTAATTTTGTGATGAATGTCTGCGGATGCAAAGGGGATTGGCGAATGGATTCTTTTGTGGAAGAATCTATCAAAGCAATCCGAGAAAAAGTTGGAGATGGGAAAGTATTATGTGCATTGTCCGGAGGGGTTGATTCCTCAGTTGCAGCGGTTATGCTTTCTAAGGCAATTGGAAAACAGCTAACTTGTGTGTTTGTAGATCATGGGCTGCTTCGAAAAGATGAGGGAGACGAGGTGGAAGCTGTTTTTGGACCGGAGGGATCTTACGATTTGAACTTTATCCGCGTCAATGCCCAGCAGAGATATTATGATAAATTAAAAGGGGCAGAAGAACCGGAACAGAAACGAAAAATCATCGGAGAAGAGTTTATTCGTGTGTTTGAAGAAGAGGCCAAGAAAATCGGTGCAGTAGATTTCCTTGTACAGGGAACTATTTATCCGGACGTTGTGGAAAGTGGACTGGGCGGTGAATCTGCGGTGATTAAATCTCATCACAACGTGGGAGGATTACCGGAACATGTAGATTTTAAGGAAATTATTGAGCCTTTGCGTGATCTGTTTAAAGATGAGGTAAGAAAAGCCGGCTTGGAAATGGGATTGCCGGAGTATCTTGTATTTCGTCAGCCATTCCCGGGACCGGGCTTAGGAATCCGAATTATTGGAGAAGTGACGGAAGAGAAAGTAAAAATTGTTCAGGAAGCGGATGCAATTTATCGTGAAGAAATCGCCAATGCCGGTTTGGACCGAAGCATCGGACAATATTTTGCCGGACTAACAAATATGAGATCTGTCGGGGTTATGGGAGATGAGAGAACCTATGACTATGCAGTAGCGCTGCGGGCTGTGAATACGATTGACTTTATGACAGCTGAAGCGGCGGAAATACCATATGAAGTGCTGAACAAGGTTATGAGCAGAATCATAAATGAAGTCAGAGGAGTTAATCGGGTAATGTATGATCTGACCAGTAAGCCGCCAGGGACGATAGAGTTTGAATAATATATTAGAGCCAAGAAATGCCTATTTTACGGGCTTTCTTGGCTCTTTC
>CAJMHU010000020.1 GCA_905213305.1 uncultured Anaerostipes sp. | reverse complement strand
ATGGTAGCGTCAATGCAATGATCTCCTTCGTTTATAAAAGACTCTAATACTTTATGAATCCACTCTGTGATCGTTATCCGCATCTTTTCGATTCCTAATAATAAGTTACGACGGGATCCCCCGGTTTGGCATATTTGTAGAGAATTGCAGCAGATGATTCCGGAAGATTAATACATCCATGAGAACCATTGGAAATATATTCACTTCCTCCAAAGGAGCTTCTCCACGATGCAGAATGAAATCCTACATTTCCCACAAACGGCATCCAATATTTTACCGGAGAACTGTAGCCCTGTCCATTTAACGTTGCAGTTGGCTGCTTATACATAATATATGCCACACACTCCGGCGTCTTGCGATCTGCAGTCATTTTTCCAGTGACACAGGATGTACTGAATTTCAACTTCCCGTTTTTATAATAATACACAGACTGTGCTCCCATATCAACTTCAAAATAAGTATCCCCGATATCACCGTTGACACCATCGTATACTTTTCCTTTTTGTCTCCAATAAGGCTCTCTGGTTTCCTTCGTTCCTTCGGCAATCATCTTCATCACTGCGGCTTCTTCCTTGTCTTTACTGATCCGCCAGCCATACGGACCGCCATAAATCTTTTTGATTCGTCCATCGTGAGTCTTAAATTTATGCCATCCATACTGAGTATTATATTTATAGATAAATTTCAAAACCCAGTTTTCCAAAGCATCCTTATCTACGGTATAACCGGAATAGTCTTTTTTAATCTTATACCATTTACAATATGTATTTTTATCAAGCACAACGGTTCTTTTACCAAATTTATATGTAATACTTCCCTTCAAAGAATCATTCATTTTTTTTGTCAAATCAATGACTTTCTGATCCTTGCTTTTATATTCCGGGTCATAGTAACAGTTTTCCTTTTCCAGAGAAATTTCAGAAATTCCGTTTTTTACATATTCCTCTATTTTTTTTGCTGTTCGCTGCGTATCCAGCTGAGTTCCTTCTTCTTCCTTCTGAATTACAAATTTCCCGTCTTTATAAACCGGTTTTGCATTGACGCGCTGAATCATTTTTTTCCGATTCACAGCATTTAGTTGTTTATAAGCAGCGCTATAAGTTTTTTCATTATAAGAATACATCGTTACATCATCATATAACTCTCCGCCAAAAAAACCTTTGAACCATAAAAATGAATTTTGATTTTCTTTAATTTTCTGAATTTCTTCTGCGCCTTCAAACGCTGCCTGGATCTGACGATTCGTTAAAACCTCTCGCTGATTCTTACGTTCTTTGATCATCAGGGAATAATTTTCTGCTTTTTTATTGAAAATCTCCACCACTTCATTCGCTGTCTTTCCGGAAACATTCACTCCATTTATTTTTGTCCCATATACAAACCTATGACTGAAATAGAATGCTGCCAAACAGTAACCTGCAATTAGAATGCCTGCAGCAATCCCCGCCCCATGTTTCCATGTTAATTTTTTCTTTTCCATTTGCCTAAATACCTCCTAGATACAATTCCCTATTATAATACACATTAGTTAAAATAACTACACTTTTTTTGTATTTTTCTTAATCCATATTTTACCTATTCTTTTTCTATTTTACATAAATAGATTGATAATTTTTTAACATTCCCCTTGTCTTTCTGGCTGTAGAATGATAAAATGTATTTAGTGTGTTAACTAAAAATAATTATCAAATTAGGAGGACTTATTATGTCATTCACTCAAGACTACCAGAAAAAATTAACCACGGCTGACGAAGCAGTCAAAGTTATCAAATCTGGGGATCGTCTGGAATATGGCTGGTGCGTTACAACTCCAGTTGCACTGGATAAGGCGTTGGCAAAACGTATGCCGGAACTTGAAAATATCCAGATTCACGGCGGTATTATTATGTGGCCGCTGGAAATTACCCAGATTGAAAACCCTGCTGATCACTTTACATGGAATTCATGGCACATGAGCGGGCTGGAAAGAAAATGGATCAACGAAGGATTTTCTTTCTATGCTCCAATCCGCTATTCTGAACTGCCAAGCTATTATCGTAGTTGCCTTCCAAGAACGAATGTTGCAATGATGCAGGTTGCGCCAATGGACGAACACGGTTTCTTTAATTTTGGACCAAGTGCTTCGCATACCGCTGCTATGCTTGAAAAGGCAGATTGCGTGATTGTAGAAGTTAACGAAAATATGCCTCGTTGTCTCGGCGGATTTGAAGAAGGAATTCATATTTCTAAAGTTGATATGATTGTTGAAGGCGAAAATCCTTCCATTGCAGAATTAGGCGGAGGCGGTCCGGCAACGGATGTAGACAAAGCCGTTGCAAAACTGATCGTTGACCAGATTCCAAATGGTGCATGTCTTCAACTTGGAATCGGTGGAATGCCAAATGCCGTAGGATCTCTAATTGCAGAATCTGACTTAGAAAATCTTGGTGTCCACACCGAAATGTATGTGGATGCTTTTGTTGATATCGCAAAAGCAGGAAAAATTACAGGCGCAAACAAAACCATTGACCGGTATCGTCAAACCTATGCTTTTGCTGCCGGGACAAAAAAATTATACGATTATCTCGACAATAATCCGGAATGTATGAGCGCGCCGGTGGACTACACAAACAGCATTGCCACAATCTCATCACTGGATAACTTTATCTCTATCAACAATGCTGTTGACGTTGACCTTTATGGACAAATCAGTTCCGAATCTTCAGGTATTCGTCAGATCAGCGGTGCCGGCGGACAGTTGGATTTTGTGATGGGCGCTTATCTATCCAACGGCGGAAAAAGTTTCGTATGTCTGTCTTCTACCTTTACCAATAAAAAAGGAGAAACATTCTCAAGAATTCTTCCAACACTCCATAACGGATCCATTGTCACTGATACTCGTGCCAACGCCCACTATATCGTTACAGAATACGGTATGGCAAATATGAAAGGACTTTCCACCTGGGAGCGCGCAGAAGCATTAATTCAAATTGCTCATCCTGATTTCAGAGATCAGTTGATCAAGGATGCAGAAGCCGCACATATTTGGAGAAGATCTAATAAATAATATCTACATAACTGCAAAAAAAGACCTTCTCTGACAACGCATCAGAGAAGGTCTTTTTATCGTATTTTTACCTGATCTATATTTTTAATAATAATTGTACTTCCACCGTCCGGTTCCTCAATAATCTCTACATTCTGTTTCGTATTATATTCCTCCATCGGAATTTTAATCTCAATTCCGGTGTCCGTCTCCAGCCATTGATATTCCAATTTTCGTACTGTATTTTCTTTTGCTACCGTAAACGTATCATATTGCATATCATATCGCTCAATCTTCTCATCAAATTCCTGCTTTTTCCCCTGATGATCTCCAAATAGTTTATCTCCGATTTCATTGATCTTAAATGCCTGGTTTTGGGAAAACTCCTCCCGTAAACGACTTTTCAGCTCCAGCCGCTTTGCCATTCCGTCCTCTGGATAATGATTGCTGATGTCATTGATCACCTTATTGAGAATCTGAAACTTCTTTTTTGGTGCCAAATCTGCATAGCACTGCAGGAACCGTTCTGATAAGTAGTTGATTTTATCCCCATTTAGCATCTCATATTTCTTTTCCACCAATTGAATTTTATACTCTGTTAAATCAACAATCATCGCTTCGGTCAGCTTCGCAGAATCCGTCGGCATTACCCTTTGCTTCACAATATCATTGGCTTCTTCTTCCTCCTGACGATGGACATACGTAACCTTATAATTCATTTTTAACAAAGCCAGATGAACAACGCTTTGTATCTGAAACGTAACACAAAGCAAATCCGCCGCAGGGATCGTCACACTGTCGCACATAATATCAAATAAGTTCTCTGCCAAAGTCCGGGTAGCATCAATAAAGCTTTCATCATCCGGTTCCTCCATACTTTCCAGCAAGCTTAAAATCGGCGAGACGCTTCCGTCAAACTGACATTTTTTCGCATCATCACTTTCCAAAATTTTAAAAATATGCCCTCTTACGAATTCCATTAAATCCGGTCCCATTTCCAACAACTGATTGGACAATCCAAGATATCCTGTGTGACTGTCTAAAATATGTAAAATACCCTTTCGAATGATAATATCATCCCGCTGTATCTTTAACATTTCATTCTCCTTTTTCCATCATATTTTTCTCTTTCCCATTTTAACAACAAAAAAAAGCATTTTCAAGGCATTCTTAAGCAGAACAAATCAGACAAGTTTTCTTCCACTGTCTCATCCTGAGGAGTGTTTTTATGATATAGGAAAGTGAGAATTTTCCCATATCACACAAAAAAAGAAGCCAAGGTTCCCTAATCCCATATGGCTTCTACATATAAAAAATCCCCGTACGTTTTCCACAGATCTGCAATATCACAGACCCCTTTGATTCATGCTCTTAAGAACCCCTTCATAAGATTGGGAATCGTGGAAATCTTTTTCTTCATACTCAGCGGACGATTCGCGCCGGAGTTTTTCTAAAACTTACTTTTATTTCTTTCAATCTTTCTTGAAGTCCCTAATTCCAAGAAACCCTCCGTCAGTCCTATTATGTCATTGAAATAAAAAAATCGCTCACAGAATTTCTCCTGTCAACGATTGCTTCTTACAGATATAGAGTATATCCATATCACATTGAAAATAATGCGGCAACCGGCTGTCATAGTTCTTATGAACCTTAGACCCTTCTGGCTTTGCGTCCCTGTCTTTCAACAGGTTTGCCCGATGAATATTATGAAGTTTACTTACATGTTAAATGATACTATATTCTTTTTCCTATGTCAACCTTTTTTAGAAAAAAATCCCATAGTGCTTACCATGGGATTTTTATGGATTAAATTCTTATCTTAAAAGCTGCTTATTTCACAACGGCTCTTAATTTTTCTGTTAAAGCTGGAACAATTTTATTCAAATCTCCAACAATTCCATAATCTGCTACATCAAAAATCGGAGCAGTTTCATCTTTATTGATTGCAATAATGATATCAGATTCTTCCATACCTGCAACATGCTGAATTGCACCGGAAATACCAATTGCAAAGTAAACGTTCGGACGTACTGTTTTTCCTGTCTGTCCAACCTGAATATCTCTTGGCTGCCATCCATTATCTACAACAGCACGAGAACAGCTGACTTCTCCTCCGAGAACTTCCGCTAATTCTTTTAACATTCCAAATCCTTCTTCTCCAACGCCACGTCCACCGGATACAAGAATCTTAGCATCCATAATATCAACTGTTTCCGTTACAGACTTAACGATTTCCATAATTTCAACATATTTGTTATCCGGAGTAAATCCTGGATTAAACTCAATCACCTCAGCCTTTGCACCTTCGATTGGATCAATCTTCTGCATAACACCAGGACGTACAGTTGCCATCTGAGGACGATTGTCCGGACAAGCAATTGTCGCGATTGTGTTTCCACCGAAAGCAGGACGTGTCATTAGTAACTGATTGTGTTTCTGCTCTCTTCCCGGAATCGGATTTAATGGGAAATCACCAATTTCAAGAACTGTACAATCAGCTGTTAATCCTGTCTGAACACGTGCAGAAACACGAGGTCCAAGATCACGACCGATTGCAGTTGCTCCAACTAACATGATTTCCGGTTTGTATTCATTGATTACAGATGCTAACGCATGTGTATATGGCTCTGTTCTATAATCCTTCAATTCAGGATCATCTACAACGATAACTTTGTCTGCACCATATACTGCAAGATCATCTGCCAGTCCTTTGACATCTGAACCAATCAGAACAGCAGTTACGTCTGTATCTAAGTCTTTTGCTAAGTCTTTTGCTTTTCCAAGTAATTCGAATGCGATGCCGCTTAATTCGTTATCTACCTGCTGTGCAAAGACGTATACGCCTCTATATTCTTCTAAACCCATTTTATTCACCACTTTTCCTTTTCACTAAATTACATGTTTTTCAGCTAATTTATCCATGATATATTGTACTGACTCTTCTGGGTCAAGTGTAACTTTTTCCCCAGCACCTTTTCTTACTTTATCAGATGCTTTTGCGATCTTTGTCGGAGATCCCGCAAGACCAAGGTTAGAATCATCAACATCTTTGAGGTCTTTTCTTCCCCATGTTGTTACTTCCGCATCATATGCATCAAAGATTCCGCCCGGTGTCATATATCTTGGCTCATTTAACTCTGCTAAAGCAGTAACTAAGCAAGGCATTTTTGCCTTTACGATGTGGTATCTATCTTCATACTGACGCTGAACAATGACACTGTCCCCGTCAATCTTAATGTCCTCTGCATAAGAGATCACCGGAATATCCAAATGCTCAGAAATCTGAGGTCCAACCTGAGCTGTATCTCCATCAATTGCCTGACGGCCTGTAATGATCAGATCATACTCAAGGTTTCTGATTGCTCCTGCAAGAGTTGTAGAAGTTGCCCATGTGTCAGCTCCTCCTAAGACGCGGTCTGTTACAAGCACACCCTTGTCTGCACCCATTGCCATCGCTTCACGAAGCACTTCATCTGCCTTTGGAAGTCCCATTGTTACAACGGTAACCTCTGCCCCATATTCATCTTTTAATCTAAGTGCCGCTTCCAGTCCAGCTTTATCATCTGGATTCATGATTGTAAGCATTGCACCTCTGTCTAATGTACCATCCGGATTAAATTTAACTCCGCCTTTTGTATCTGGTACCTGTTTTACACAAACAACTATTTTCACGGTAAGTACCTCCCTTATTTCAATAAGCTTCCAGAAATAACCATACGCTGAACTTCAGATGTTCCTTCGTAGATTTCTGTGATCTTAGCATCGCGCATCATACGTTCTACATCGTATTCTCTGATGTATCCGTAACCACCATGTAACTGAACAGCTTTTGTTGTCACTTCCATAGCAACTTCTGCCGCATATAATTTTGCCATTGCTGCTTCTACACTGTAAACCTTCTGTGTAGCTTTTGCCATTGCTGCTTTATATACCAACTGTTTTGCAGCTTCTACTTTAGTTGCCATATCAGCTAACTGGAACTGTGTATTCTGGAACTGTCCGATTGTACGTCCGAACTGTTTTCTTTCTTTAACATATTCGATTGTTCTTTCTAATGCACCTTCTGCAAGTCCAAGAGCCTGAGAAGCGATACCAATACGACCTCCATCAAGAGTATGCATTGCAATACCGAAACCTTTTCCCTGCTTTCCTAACAGATTTTCTTTTGGAATACGGCAGTCTTCGAAAATTAATTCATATGTAGCTGATCCGCGGATACCCATTTTCTTTTCTTTTGTTCCAAATGTGAAACCTGGAGTTCCTTTTTCCACGATGAACGCAGAAATTTCTTTCATTTTTCTTCCGCGTTTTTCAACAATACCTGTTACAGCGATTACGATATAAACGTCTGCGTAGCTACCATTTGTGATAAAGCACTTAGATCCGTTTAATACCCATTCATCTCCATCTAATACAGCCTTTGTCTGCTGTCCCTGTGCGTCTGTACCTGCACCCGGCTCAGTAAGACCGAAAGCTCCCAATTTTTTTCCTGAAGCTAAATCCGGGATATACTTTTCTTTCTGTTCTTTTGTACCAAAAGTCTGAATCGGATCAATGCACAGAGAAGTATGTGCAGATACAATAACACCTGTTGTTCCACAAACTTTTGATAATTCTTCAACACACATAACGTATGTTAACGGATCGCATCCCTGTCCGCCAAGTTCTTTCGGAACCGGAATACCTAAGAATCCTGCTTTTGCCATCTTTTCCACAGTCTCTACCGGGAACTGTTCATTTTCATCCACGTCCTGTGCAAGAGGCTTTACTTCATTTTCAGCAAACTCTTTGAAAAGAGTTCTTGCCATCTCGTGTTTCTTACTTAATGTGAAATCCATTCTTTATTCCTCCATATTGATTTCTATAAAGTGATCTTCTGTATCCGCAGCTCACCATTCCGCGAATACAGAAGAAAAGCTCTTTTCTTATTTGCTGTAATCGTAGAATCCTTTACCAGTCTTCTGACCTAATAATCCGCCACGAACCATTTTTCTTAATAATGGATGCGGACGATATTTTGTATCTCCAAATTCATTGTAAAGAACTTCCATAATTGCAAGACATACATCCAAACCAATCAGGTCTCCCAGAGCTAATGGTCCCATCGGATGATTTGCACCTAATTTCATAGCTGTATCAATACCTTCTACAGATGCAACTCCATCTGCATAAATTCCAACAGCCTCATTAATCATCGGAATTAAGACTCTGTTTACTACAAATCCTGCGCCTTCCTCTACCTGTACCGGCACTTTACCGATTGCTTCAGAGATTTCTTTGATCTTTTCAACCGTTTCTTTTGGTGTATTGATTCCTGCAATAACTTCCACAAGCTTCATAACCGGAGCCGGATTGAAGAAATGCATACCAATCATCGGACGATCCAGTCCTGCACCGATTTCTGTAATTGACAGAGAAGAAGTATTGGTTGCAAAAATAGCATCTGCTTTACAGATTTCCTGCAATTCTTTAAATGTCTGTTTTTTAATTTCCATATTTTCGATTGCTGCCTCAATGATCAGGTCGCAATCTGTACAAATATCTTTCACACCTGTTGTGATCTTAGAAAGAATTGCATCTGCAGCCGCCTGCTCCATCTTTCCTCTTGCAACACGTTTTTCAAGGCCTTTTGCAATTTTTGCTTTTCCATTTGCTGCAAATTCTTCATTAATGTCGCAAAGACATACTTCAAATCCTTCTGTTTGAGCAAATGCCTGTGCAATTCCGCTGCCCATTGTTCCAGCGCCGATAACTCCAACTTTCATGATATTTCCTCCTGATAAAATATTAATAATGTAACCCTGTATGCAGAAGTTCCTGCATACAGGAAATCAATGACTGACTCTTATTTGTTTTGGAACGGAACTACTTTCAGTTTCTTCGCTTTATCTTTTTCAAGGAAGTTTCCCATTCCCGCTCTCTGATCTTCTGTCTCAAAGCAGCTTCCAAACGCTTTTTCTTCAATTACAATAGCCTGGTCCATATCAACCTGAAGACCATCGTTGATCGCCTTCTTTGATGCACGAACTGCAATCGGTGCATTTGACGCAATTTTTGCCGCCATCTTCTTTGCTGCCGCAAGCAGTTCGTCCTGAGGATAAACCGCATTGACAAGACCGATTCTCAAAGCTTCCTCTGCCTTAATATTAAAAGCTGTATAGATCATCTCTTTTGCTTTTCCCACACCGACAATACGTGCAAGTCTCTGTGTTCCTCCGAATCCAGGAGTAATTCCCAGACCAACCTCCGGCTGTCCGAAAATCGCATTTTCTGAGCAAAGTCTAATGTCACAGCTCATGGAGATTTCACATCCTCCGCCCAAAGCAAATCCGTTGATTGCTGCAATAACAGGAATAGGGAATGTTTCAATCTTACGGAATACATCGTTTCCAACTTTACCGAAAGCTTCTCCTTCTTCTTTTGTCAATGTGCTCATTTCTCCGATATCAGCACCTGCAACAAAGGATTTATCTCCGGCTCCTGTCAATACAACAGCTCTTGTCTCATTTAAATCAATCGCGTCAAATGCCGCTTCAATTTCTTTCAATACGTCACTGTTTAATGCGTTTAAAGCTTTGGGACGATTGATTGTAACAACACCTACAAAACCATCCTGTTCATATGTAATGAATTCCATAAAAGAATTCTCCTTTCACAAAAATACTCCGTTTCCTAGTCTCTCTCAACAATTGTTGTGCAGCCCATTCCACCACCGATGCAAAGAGTTGCAAGACCTTTCTTCGCGTCTCTTCTCTGCATCTCATGGAGCAACGTAACAAGGATTCGGCATCCTGAAGCACCTACCGGATGTCCCAGAGCAATAGCTCCGCCGTTTACATTGACTTTATCCATATCGAATTTCAAATCTCTTGCCACTGCTACAGACTGTGCTGCGAAAGCTTCGTTAGCTTCAATTAAATCCATGTCATCGATTGTAAGATTTGCTTTTGCTAATGCTTTTGTTGTAGAGGCAACAGGTCCGACTCCCATGATCTTAGGATCAACTCCTCCAAGAGCTCCTGTAACATAAGAAGCCATCGGTGTCACTCCTAATTCTTTTGCTTTCTCTTCGCTCATAACAACAACTGCCGCTGCACCATCATTGATTCCAGAAGCATTTCCTGCTGTTACAACTCCGCCTTCTTTTCCTGAGCAGCATCTTAATCCGGCCAAAGACTCTGCTGTTGTTCCGGCTCTTGGTCCCTCATCTGTATCAACGACTACTGTTTTCTTTCTCTGTTTTACTTCTACAGGAACGATTTCTTCTTTAAATGTTCCAGCTTCCTGAGCTGCAACTGCTTTTTGCTGAGATCTTGCTGCAAATTCATCTAATTCTTCACGAGTCAGATTCCACTGCTCAGCAACGTTCTCTGCTGTAATCATCATATGGTAATGATTGAATGCATCTGTTAATGCATCATTTACCATGGTATCTACCAATGTTCCGTTATTCATACGATATCCGAAACGTGCGTTTGGTAATGCAAATGGAGCCATTGACATGTTTTCCATACCACCTGCAACTACGATGTCAGCATCGCCTGCCTGAATCATCTGTGCAGCCATGTTAACACAATTAAGACCGGAACCACATACAACGTTTACTGTTACTGCCGGAACTTCAATTGGAAGTCCTGCATTAATGGAAGCCTGACGAGCTACGTTCTGTCCTAAGCCAGCCTGAATAACACAACCCATATATACATGGTCAACCTGATCTGCCGGAACTCCTGCTCTGTTCAGTGCTTCTTTAATTACAATGGACCCTAAATCTGCTGCCGGAGTTGTGCTTAATCCTCCGCCCATTTTTCCGATCGCTGTACGGCATGCACCTGCAATAACTACTTTCTTTGCCATATCAATTTTCCTCCATATTATTCTAAATTTTTAGTCATCGGTTCTCTTTATCCGCCGATATGTTAATAGTATCACAATCTTTTCTTTTTTTCAATTCATAATTTCCAAAAAGAAGATCCTTGTTTTTTTTAAAACGCCACAACCCGCATAAATACGTAGTTTTTTAGTGTATACAATACATCGCTCAAATTGTATTTTTTTTAACACAATGTCTTTGTATTCATAACCGCAGAAAACAGAATTGATAACTTTTCGGCATTTTTTTAAAAAAACCGAAGATATTTTCGTGAAAAAAATAACAATTTTTATAAAATAAGTATATTTATATTCTCCATATATATTATTTGAAGGCTGTTCTGCCTTCTACGGAAGGCATTCTTTCCCTTTATCGAACTATAGGGAATCGTAAGAATCTTCCTGCATATTAAAAAAGGAAGAAAAAAATCATTCCCAATTTTTTTTTCCTGAAATTTAAAACTGTATCGAAACAATCCTCAGCGATCCTGCATGCTAATGCAGTCGATTGCCACCGGTCCGCCGCGGACAACCTCAATGTTAGTATATCGTTCCTTGAACACCTTTAAAATAGAATCATTCTTTGTCTCTGTACGGATTGCTTCTATTAAAAGACTGTCTTTTCCCATATCTTTAATTAAAAAGCGAAAAACCTCCGCCATTTGAAAAATCTCCGCCATTTGTTTTTCATTGAGACTTTTTACCTTTATAAACATAATCTCTTTTGTGCGGATCGAGGTATCCGTATAATCAATCACTTTTATGACTTCCACACTTCGGTTTAATTGCTTCTTTACCTGCTCAAAAGTTTTTTCATCCGCATCAATACAGATTGTCATACGAGACATCGTCGGATCTTCTGTCTCACCCACGGTAAGACTATGTATATTATAGGCTTTTCCCGAAAACAATCCGGAAATTCTGGCAAGAACCCCCGCACGATTTTCCACAAACAAAGACAGCCATCTTCTTTCCATATGATTTTCCATGTCTCTCTCCTCCTATCGTTCCAAAATCAAATCTGTTATTGATCCATTTGGTTTTACCATTGGCATCACAAGTTCTTCGTCTTCAATCACAAATTCAATGATGGTTGGTCCATCCTTCTTCCTTCTCGCTTTCTCAAAAGCTGAAAAAATCTCTTCTTTTTTGAAAACACGAATTCCCTGTGCTCCATAGCTCTCTGCTAATTTTACAAAATCCGGTGTATATGGCGGACATTTTGAAAAATCTCCATCACAATGATGCTCACAGCTTTTTCTTCTACGCAAACAGGTTCCCGCATATTTTTTGTCATAGAACAGATCCTGCCATTGTCTTACCATTCCCAGATAACCATTGTTTAAAATACACACGGTAATCGGCAGCTCCTGTATCACTGCTGTGGCAATTTCCTGAGAGTTCATTTGAAATCCCCCATCTCCTGCCACACAGATGACATCACGATTCGGGTTCCCAATTGCCGCTCCGATTGCTGCCGGAAATCCATATCCCATCGTTCCCAGCCCTCCGGAGGTCAGCATTTGGCGTTTCCCGTAAAGCTCCAGAAATTGTGTGGTCCACATCTGATTTTGACCGACATCTGTAGTAACAATCGGTTCATCATAAAAATCATTGATAGCATCAATAATTTGTTTCGGCACCAATTTATCCTTTTCTTCCATTATAATAGGTTTTTCTTCATGCCACCGGTTCAGCAGCTCCAACCAGTCTTGAGTCCTGCATCGCCCTTCATTTTCTGCCAAAGAAAGCATCAAAGAAATGGCTTCCTTTGCATCGCCCACCAGCGGAACATCCACATTGACATTTTTAGAAATTGCCGCAGTATCAATATCAATATGAATAATTTTTGCCTTTGCCGCAAAAGTTCCCAATTTTCCGGTAATTCGATCATTAAATCTCGTACCGATGGAAATCAGCAGATCACTGCTGTTTACTGCCTCATTTGCGGCGTAATTTCCATGCATCCCAATATTTCCAAAATATAGCGGATGATTTGTCGGCACAATCCCCCTGCCCATAATCGTTGTAACCACCGGAATTTGAACAGTTTCCATTAATTTCGTCATTTCTTCAAAAGCCCCGGAAATCTTAGCGCCTCCGCCAATTAAGAATAAGGGCTTTTTTGCCTCATACATCATGTTCATTGCACGCAAAATCTGCCCATGATGTACTTTTGTATTTGGTTTATATCCTCGAATGTTAACTTCTTCCGGATATTCATCACTTCCAAGCTCCGCCATAACATCCTTTGGCAAATCCAAAAGAACCGGTCCCGGTTTTCCGGTTCTGGCAATATAAAACGCCTCCTTGATTAGGCGGTTTAAATCTTCTCTTTTTCTCACAACAATCACAAATTTAGCAATATTTCTTGTAACTCCTACAATATCTACTTCCTGAAATGTATCATTGCCAATCAAATTCGTTGCAACCTGCCCTGTAAAACACACAAGCGGCACGCTGTCATAATTTGCCGTTGCAATTCCGGTAACCAGATTTGTTGCACCGGGACCGCTGGTAGCAAGACAGACTCCAACTTTTCCGGTGGAACGAGCATATCCGTCTGCCGCATGAATCAATCCCTGTTCGTGTCTGGGAAGAACCAGCTCCACTTGGTCCTGCTTGTAAATCTCATCAAAAATATCAATGACGCAGGCCCCCGGATAGCCAAAAAGCTTCTCTACACCTTCCTCCTGCAGCGCTTTTACTAAAAATTCATTTCCTGTCATTTTTCCCATACTACGATTCCTCCATCTCTTCTGCTGTATTAAACTCGTCAAGTACATATTTTATTTCTTCCTGAGCTTCCATTTTAAAATCTTCCACTTGATTTTCTTCGACAACTGGAAGATCTTTGATAGATTCTACTCCAAAGCAGCGTAAAAAATCTTCTGTCGTGCGAAATAAAATCGGACGACCCACAGCGTCTAACCGCCCTGCTTCACAAATCAAATGATATTCTAAAAGTTTATTTACCGGATGATCACACTTCACGCCTCGAATCGCTTCAATCTCCTGCTTTGTCACCGGTTGTTTGTAAGCGATAATCGAAAGAGTCTCAAGCATCACGTCTGTAAGCTTCGGTTTCTTCGGATGATTAACGATCCGAATCAACGATCCGTAAAACTCCGGCTTTGTACAAAGCTGATATGCGCCGTCCAGTTCCAAAAGCTGAATACCTCTTTCTTCTCTTTTGTATTCGCGCTTCAATTGATCAATTAAATATACTAAAAGGTCTTCTTCAATTTCTAAAGCTTCCATTAACTGTCTTTTTGTGACACTTCCGCCCATAGAAAATAAAATCCCTTCAATCATTGCCTGTTTTTGTTTCATATGCATTACTCCAGTGCCTGTATTAAAATATCCTCGCCAATGTCGGTCTGCATTGCCCGAACCCGACCCATTTTCATCAATTCAAGAATTGATAAAAAGGAGACTATGACCGACTCCTTTGTCCTTTGCGTTTCCAAAAGAATCCGAAAACTAACTGACTTTTTTTCTTTTATATAGTTCGCAATTTCCGTCATCTTATCTTCTAATTTAATTTCTTCCTGCCTGATTTCCCCGAATTGGCTGCGAATCGGATCCAGTTTATCCTGACGTTTGCGCATCACAAAAGAAAAAACTTCACTGAGCTGAGAAAGAGTTACATCGCCAAGGATTTCCATTGGATCTATCTCCTCACGATATGCCAGAACCTCATCCGGAAGATCCGATGATCTGAAAAAGCTTTTCATAGCTTCCCGCTCTCTCTCCTTGAGTTTTCCGGAAGCATATTTAAAGACCTTATATTCAATGAGCCTGCGAACCAGTTCCTCTCTTGGATCTCCCTCTTCTTTCTCTTCCTCCGGCGCCGGAAGAAGCATCTTGGCCTTAATTTTCAGAAGTGTCGCCGCCATCACAAGAAAATCACTCATAATATCCAAATCTTCTTTTTCCATTGCTCGAATATACTCTAAATATTGCTCTGTAATTTCGGAAATCGGAATATCATAGATATCAACTTTATTCTTTTCAATCAGATGCATCAAAAGATCCAGTGGTCCCTCAAATATATTCAGTTTAATATCAAGAGCCATGCTTTCTCTCCTTCTTCTTTAATGTAATACAGGAGATCTCGGGCTGATTCAGCAGACGAATTTTCACTGAATGATTTCCCAATCCTCTGCTTACAATCATCGTTGTATCCTTCTTTTGAAATTGCCCTGCATCGTATTGGGGAAATATCTGAAACTGCGGAGAGATCACTCCTCCTAGACCGGGAATTCTGACCATCCCCCCATGAAAATGTCCCGTAAGAACCAAATCACTGCCATAATCCGCATAAGCATCCATATAATTTGGATTGTGCACAAGCAGAATCTGAAAAACTTTTCCTGTATTTTTTCCCACTGCCGTTTCAATTTCTTCCCTTGTCATCTGCGGTACATGAAATCTGTGGTAAAACTTCTTCTCAAGATCAAATGCGGTCAATGATATGAAACCATCATCCGCGGCAAGGACAATGGTCTCATTGGACATATGCTGCACGCCGTACTCTTTCATTTTGTGAATATAATCCTTATATCGCACTCCGAAAATCTCTTCATTCCGAGCCAACCGAAGCTCATGATTTCCATCTGCATAATATACAGGATATCGCTTCGCCAATTCCTTCAAAAGCTCTAACGGGATCTCTTCCGAAACATTTTCTTGGCTGATTACCATATCGCCGCCAATCAGTACAACATCCGGCTTGCATTGCGCAATGGACTCCAAAAGCTTTTGATTCCTAGTCCCAAACTCCCTGCAGTGAAGATCCGTTAAGAATACTATGCGGTATCCGTCAAATGCCTTCGGTATCTTTTCTGAACCAATCTCATATTCTTCAATGACCAATCTCCTGTTTTCATAAATGCTTCGCATTATAATTCCGGCAAGTCCCACTGCCAAAATTCCTGCTGCCATCCATATCCATAAAGGAATCATAAAAGCCCCTTTTCTATCTTATTACTTCTTCTTGTTTGCTTCGCCGCTGCAAAGCATGGTGTTATTATTTATTTTACTAAATACAGAAACAAATTACAACTAAAAAACCAAAGGAAGAACCTATGAAGGCTCTTCCTTTGGTTTCTTTACGCTTTTCCTTGATTTTACCAGGCAGGAAAATAGATTATTCTATAATTGCAATCGTACTTCCGATTTCCAGATCTGGAAGTTCGGCTTTTTCCATACAAATCGTTCCCGGAAGACATTCTGCGTCTTCTCCGCCGAAATTATATGTAACATGTCCTAAATTTTTTAGATTTTCATTGGCTACATCTCCAACCTTTACGATTTGAAACTCTTTTCCGTCGATGACAAGCTTACATCCTGGTTTTACTTCTCCATTAACTGGATTTACATCGATGGAATAACAGAAATCCTTCAGTGTATCCGGCGCATTATCGCCAAATGTAACGAAGATTCCTTCCTCTTTAAACGCGTCGACCATAGCTCCTTTTCCTTTAATCGTTACCTGATACATCATAACTACTTTCCTTTCTTCTATAAAATCTTAATTCTTATTTTGCATAAAGCCCAAAACTTGCTAAATATCCAACCAGAACTCTTGGCACACCTGTAATAAATCTTGAATAAAGAACTGCCGGTACACCTACTTCTACTGTTTCCGGATCTGCCTCCGCAAGACCAAGTCCAACCGGTACGAAATCACATGCGCACTGTGTGTTGATTGCCATCAGCGCAGGAAGTGCAAGACTAGGCTCAATGTTTCCTTTTCCTATTTCAACACCGATCAAAGTACCGATGATCTGAGCAATTACCGCACCGGGTCCCAGCAGACAGCTCAAAAACGGAATGGAACAAATAAATCCAAGAATCACAAGTCCGATGATATTTCCGCATAACGGCTGCAGTAATTTTGCAAACCAATCGCCAAATCCTGAACCCTGAATGATACCGATCAACAAGGAAACAAATCCCATAAACGGTAAAATTGTATGCAGTACAGTATTTACAGATTCTTTCGCTGCACTATTGAACGTCGCAACTACTTTTCCGGCTCCCATACCAACTTTCTGAATAAAGCTTGATTTCCCGCTTGTTCCCATTGTCTCAGACACTTTTTTGTCCGCACTGTATTTAAAATCTTTTTCTTCTTTATTTGACTCCTGTGCCTGAATCGGAGTCTCAGCTCCATCTGCCAGCTCAATTTCATTATTGGTGACACCGGATACATAAATGTCTTCTGTAATATATTTTGCCATCGGTCCTGATTTTCCAACCGGATTAATGTTAATGGTCGGAATTCTCTTCTGCGGATAAATACCACAGCGCAATGTTCCTCCGCAGTCAATAATTACAAGGAAAATTTCTTCTTCCGGTACGGTTGTTTTAAAACCATTCACAGGACGGCAGCCTGTTAATTCTACGATTTTGGGTAAAATATCCGGCTCTGCTCCTCCCCCTGTTATATATAATAACACATCTTTTCCTTCCTTTGGTTCTACAGTTAACGGACCGCCAAATCCGCCGCTTCCCTTTCTGATTGTAATTGCTCTGTATTCTGACATAGTTTTTCCTCCTATATGATATCCATCCTATTTCAATTCATTGCTTAACTCAATTCCCTGCTGCTTCATTACCATTTTGGTTGTAAAATCTGTTGCCCATCCTGCAACAAAGTTCATAACAAGACCAACCAACATATAGCGAAGTCCCAATTCTGTCATATCCATTCCCAGTTTTTCAATTCCCTGAGCAATTCCCAAGTAAATAAAAATCTCTCCCGGATTAATATGAGAAAAGATTCCGCTGTTTGTATGGCAGTGATAAGATGCTGAAGCATAGTAACTTGGTTTCATTCTCTCCGGTAAAAATTTTCCCATTGATAATGCCATTGGATTTCCTAACATAAAAGCTGAAATAAACGGCAGAACACCATATGCTAAAATCACATTTCCAGAACAAACTTTTGCAAACTTATTGACACGTTCCTGACCAATTAAGGCAATGATCGTGTTCATTAAAATTAACAGCAGCAATACTTTCGGAACAATTCCTGAAACCCATCCAATAAATGTCTCCGCTCCTGTGTCAAACAGACCCATAAAACCCTTTGCACCATTAATAATAATATCCATAAAATACTCCTTTCATCTAGGCTTTTTTCTTGTGAACACCGTAGATTCTATCTCCAATTCTGGTTAAGAGTCCCGGTTTTTCCAAGATTTCGCCCCCGCTCATAATTGTATTGTAATTAGAGGAAGCATTCAAAACCGCTCTCCTTAGGGATACCCCAATTGTTTCACAATCTTCTTTTCCAATGGTCCCTACATTTTTCCCACGAAAGAAGTTCCATTCTTTAAACCGTGCAAACATGGTAAATCCCCGCATAAAGCATCCTTCGATAATCACACCTTCCTGATCAATGGCAAACATCACAATGGCTCCTGCATGAAACCCTCCTTTTGCCTTCCCAATGGCAACTCTTCCCATTTTCCGAAGCCTTGTATAATACTTATTAAAACTTCTCATCTGGACCATCTGCATCAAAAACTGCAAAATAAATGCTGCCAGCATTGCCACCGCAATGATCATAAAATATGACATATTTCTCCTCCTCTTTTAATCAAAAATATTGTTTTCTTCTGTAATATACAGTAATAATTCTCTATAGCTTTTCATATACCGAATCCGATCAATCACATTCGGATCTTTGGCAACTTCCAGAATGTCATCGTACAATCGAACTAAAACCATATCATTTTCCATAGATTCAGGAATTCCCAACATAATGACCAGTTTTACATGTTCATAATTTTCATCCCGAAGCTTTTCCGGAAACACTCCTAATCCTAGTGTCAGCTTGGACAAAAGATTCTTTGTATGGGGAAATGCAATATTCTGATCTAAAATCATTGTGGAATATTCTTCCCTTTCTGCGACCCTTTTTGCATAGCCTGCATCCAACTCTCCCTGACAAATGAGAGACTTTGCCATTGCCTCCACATTCTCTTCATAGGAAAGCTTTGAATCCAAAACAAAAAAACGATTCTCATCCAGAAGATTCAGAAACAGTGAATCAATTCCTCTGCGAATTGTTCGACCGGCATCTGATAAATATCTCATATTTTCAAATTTTCTCTGAATATATTCTTTGTCAAATACCTCTTCCATAAAAATGATCGGCGTCTTCGTATCCAGGTTTAATTCTGTGGTTGTTACAATGTAATCAAAGTCATTTTTTCTATATGATTCAAAATTTCCGTTATAGAAAAATTCAAACTCTGGTTCCACATCAAAAATCTTTTTTAATTGATTTTGAATCAGCCTTCCGATAATCTTTCCAGAACCACATACAATTGCAATTTTGCAGTGTTTTCGCTCCGGTTCCTGTTCTGTCAAAAAAACTCCGAAGTATGCGGCCAAAAATCCCATTTCATCTTCTGTAATTTTGACATTCTCCCGTTTCTCAATGACTTCTTTTCCTATTTCAGCCATCTTAAAAGCAAGTGTATATTGATTTTTAAAGTCTTCTGCCATTGCATTATGAATATGTAACCCATATTTCAAACGGTTAATCATAAAAAATACATGATAAACGAAATCATCAAATAATTCATTGGCAATTACTGTAACATCCAATTCTTTTTGAATACGCTCCAGCATTTCTATGATAAGATCCGCTACTTCTTCAGAAACTCCAATCCGCTGCTCAATTTCCTTTGTATTTGCAGGAGTCCTCATGCCCGCAATGGAAATGCATAGAAAAATACGCTCTTCTCTTGAAATTTTGTATCCCTTGACCTCTTCAATCTCTGTCAAAAACTCGTCCACAATCTCATATGCCTGATTTTCATAGAGCTCCTGATATTTTTCCTCCAGCTTCGTAATCCTGTGTCCGCTTTCAATCCGCTGAATCATCACTACAAAGAAGCGAAAAAAGAAACTAAATCCCAATGCATCCATGCCAAGCTTTTTTTGAAACTCATACAGTTTCTCCCGTACAATTTTCCCCAATGGAAAATTTAAATACAAATGCTCATAAACGTTTTCCAACAAGAACATTCGGATATGAAACTCGTCTCCTACAAGACTTAATCCCGTATTGGCCTTTCCTTTGATTTTTAACTGATACTTTCCGATAATCTTCCGAAGCTTATTGATATCACTGATTGCCGTTGTCCTCCCGACTTTCATCTCTTCCGACAAATCATCGGTCAAATACGGTTCTTCTGACTCCATCAGCTGCCAGAACAAATATGCCATTCTCGTCTGCGCCGAATTAAATAAATCGTCCTGCTCGAAAATTCTATTTCGTATTTCCAAAAAACCTTTTTGATCAAAAACAATTAGTTTGCATTCTCCTTTTTGACTGCTGATCGTCGCGTAGCCTCCCAACAGAAGGTTTAACTCTTTGATATCATTTTGAACAGTTTTCGTTGACACCTTTAACTTTCCTGCCAGTTTTTCAGTGCTGCATATAGACTGCATTTCAATATTTTTTAAAATTGCCGCGATTCTGTTTTCTTCTTGAAAAAATTTCATCGGTTATCCCTTTTATCAGTTCTCTATCTGAATTATCCTCTGGTTTTTCCTCCAGCTACATTAATTGTAACTCCATGGACATAAGAGGCTCTCTCGCTGGCAAGATAAACGCACATATCAGCAACCTCAGACAATTTTCCGGATCGTCCCAGAGGTGTTGTTGATGTTTTTGCATATCCAGCTCTTAAATCATCAATGGTTATTCCTCTGGTATAAGCCAACGCTGATTCATAGGCAATTGTGCGCAGCCCGGTAGCTTCCATAATTCCAGGCGCCACTCCTACAACTCTGACTCCCTGTTTTCCTAATTCCTTCGCCCATGACCTTGTTAAAGAATTTACAGCATTTTTTGTTGCTGCATAAACACTCTGTCCTTCTGATCCTTCTAAACCGCTCTCAGAAGACATATTGATAATTACACCCTCGCCTTTTTCTGCCAGAACACGTCCGACTGCCTGTGCGCAGAAGAACACTCCCTTTAAGTTTACATTGCAAACCTTATCCCAAACTTCCTCATCCAGTTCATACTGTCCTTTTGGATCTTTTGGATCAACCAGAAGACGAGGGATGTTGATGCCTGCATTGTTTACCAAAATGTCAATGGTTCCAAACGTTTCTTTGGCTTTTTTCACCATCGCCTCTACATCGGCAGCTTTTGTTACATCTGTCTTAACATAAAGTAACTTCCCCTCTGCGGCATCCAAATCAGGAGCCTCCGGCGCCATATCAGAAATGACAACATTTGCTCCGACTTTCAGGAATCCCTGTGCAACCGCTTTTCCGATTCCGGAAGCACCTCCCGTTACAATGACTGTTTTGTTCTCAAGCTTTAACCAAGATTCGCTCATTATAATCCTCCTTTAACTTTGCATCTCTTTGCTTCATGAGTTTATTATAATGAGCGCCTCATAAAAATTTAATGTGATCATTTTCCCGGCAAAAGAAATTTAGCGAACTGTTTTTAAAAATACTCCGCGGCAATCTTTTGAAAACTTGTCAAGAAATCCATTTTTTCTATAGTTTCCGACGCTGGTATTTTTTCCTTTTTCAGGATTTTGCCCCCGCTTTTATAAGTAATCATTCCAATGGTCTGCCCTTTTTTTACCGGAGCCTTCACAGAATATTTTTCAATTTTTTTTGTTATTTTAGAAGAGCGATTTTTAATATTTAAGATTTTCGTAGAAATTTTGGACGGATACAAAACGGTATCCTTTTTTCCCTTTTCTACAGAAATCTTCCCTATTTCTTTCGATGTGATTTCTTGATGAATCACCTGGCAGTTGGCAAACCCATAGTCCAGCAGCGCTGTAGCGTCCTTTATTCTTGCTTTGGAGTCATCACTGGCCATTACAACAGCAATTAAATCAACACCGTTTCTTGTTGCTGTGGCACTCAAACAAAACTTTGCAGTGCTGGTACTGCCGGTTTTTAATCCTGTACATCCTGAGTATTGCCGAATCATCTTATTTGTGTTGCTAAGACCAAATTCTGTTTCTCCCTTTTTAGTTTTATGGGTAATGGTATCCATCCAGATCTTAGTGTACTTAAAAATTTTCGGATGCTTTTTTGTAAGCTCTCTGGACATCAGAGCAATATCATAAGCCGTGGTCTCGTGACCTGCCTCATCCAGTCCGCAGGCATTTCGAAAGGTTGTATGCTTCATCCCCAGCCTCTTTGCTTCCTGATTCATTCGTTTTACAAAGCCTTCTTCGCTTCCCGCCAAATGTTCTGCCAGAGCAACAACCGCATCGTTGGCACTGGATACAACCACACATTTTATCAACGTTTCCACTGTCTGTTCTTCTCCCGGTTCCAAAAACACCTGAGAACCTCCCATCGAAGCCGCATGTTCACTGATCGTCACCTTTTCTTTTAATTTTAATTTTCCACGATCAAGATCCTGAAAAATTAAAAGCAAAGACATAATTTTGGTAACACTGGCCGGAGGAAGTTTTTTATCTTTTGCCTTTTCAAACATAACGGTTCCTGTATCTGCCTCCATGACAACCGCAGATTTTGCGGTCAGATCCAAAGCCGGAGCCGACACCTTCATCAGTTCTGGTTCACTGCCCCATACGGTGCTTTGAATCAAAAGACAAACCATCATAATTCCTGCTGCAATTCGTTTCATCATCCACCTCAAACACCTTATGTTATAATGTAGTATGAAAGAAAACGTTTTATACATTCTTTATGTAAAATTAAATTTTCTTATCTATATTATCAAAGAATTTTCTTTCTTTCAATGTGAATTTTTTCTAATTTCATTTTTGTGAAGAAAAAAGAAGGTCTCTCGACCTTCTTATCATCTTGGCTTGCTTCCCCAACGATTGGCTGCTTTCAGTTTTTTATATTCCTCATACGCTTCCTTCAGAATTTCCTTCTCGTTGGGAAATTTTAACAAGTGGTAAGCCTCGTGAAATTTGTAGTACCCTGAGTCCACAAAAAACTCTTCTCTCTGAGGTGTGGAATGATAATTCCCAGTCTCCATCAAATACCAGTGAACACTTTTTACGATCTGCTCATGAAACGAATAGAAAGAGTATTCACTTTTCCCGACGTATTTTACAATAGATGCATCCGCATCGGTCTCCTCTTTCACTTCCCTCAGCGCAGTCTCTTCATAACTCTCTCCTGCCTCAACAGTACCCTTCGGAAGTACCCAGCCGTCGTAACGATTTTTATAACTCTTGTACAACAGCAAAATCTTCCCTCTAAATATTACGACACCACCACAGCTCGTTGCCTCTGTCATCACAACCTCCTGTCTTGGGAAGAACTTAACATCTTCCATCCATGTGTGTCTTTCTCTAAAAATATTATACCTTGATTGCAGAATGATTTCAACAGGTATGCGCTATTTTAGTCAAAGAACGCATGAAAAACTTTATCCGCAATCGGCGCTGCGACTCTTCCGCCGGAGTCCCCGTCTTCCACTAACACACTCACCACAATTTTCTTCCCGTTTTTCTCCGCACATCCGATAAACCACGCGTGGGAATCTTTATCGCTGTTGTATTCGGCAGAACCTGTTTTTCCATATACATAATATTCCGAAGAGTATGCCCGCGTTCCTGTTCCGTTTGTAATGACTTTGCGCAGCATCTTCTTTAATGTCTGACACTCCGATACAGTTAATGGCTCTCCGATTTCTTCCTCTTTCGTTTCTTTAATCACTCCGCCATCTATGTTTTTAATATTTTCCACCAAATACGGCTGCATCATTGTTCCGTCGTTGGCAATGGCAGACATCACCATGGCATTTTGAAGCGGTGTAATTAAGGTTTTCCCTTGGCCAATTGCCGTATGCGCCAATTCATTGATGCCGGAATTCTGCTGAAAAGAAAATCGGCTTTTGTTTGCCAAAAGATTGATCGGCACTTTGGAATCGTACAAAAGATCTTTTGCCAACTGCTCAAAATCTCCTTTGTCCAGTTCTTCCGCCATATGAACAAACGCACAGTTGCAAGATTTTTCTATGGCTTCTTCCAAATCCACCGTTCCGTGAGCTTCTCCCCCATAACAGTGAATTTTAAGACTTCCAATGGTTGTATATCCTGTACAGTGATACGTAAATTTTTTATAATCCTGTTTATGCTCTCTCATATATTCCAATGCCGTAACAACCTTAAAGGTTGATCCCGGAGGATACAGTCCCTGCGTTGCCCGATTTAACAGCAGTGAATTCTTACTGGTATTTAATTCCTCCCAGTTTTCTTTTACCAGTCCCGGCCGATAATCGGGTTTTGATACCATCGCATAAACTTTTCCACTTTCCGGATCCATCGCTACAACTGCTCCCTGCTGTCCCTGCAACGCGTCATATGCAGCTTCCTGAACTTTCGTATTCAGCGTCGTATAGGCATTGTCTCCGATACTTTTTTCTCCTTTTAAATTGCTTGTGAACTGTGATAATAAATTGGCATTGGAAGTCAGCAAATTAAAATTACATTTCGATTCCAAACCAGATTTTCCTTTATCATGATATCCAACCACATGCGCGAACATTCGATTATAGGGATAATCCCGGACCTCCTCGCCATTTTCTGTAATGGTCTGTGCCAGAACTTTATCATCACTGCTGATAATTTTTCCGCGTACCACATATTTCTCCATTTCCTGGAGTCTTAAATTATGCGGATCTGTAATGACATCTTTGCTTTTCACAGCCACAAAATAAACAATATATCCAATTAATACAAGAAAGAGACCTACAAAAATATAGGTAATTTGCAAGATTTGACGATTAGCCTTTCGTTTCCCTTTTTGTCCGGATTCTCTTGGTCCGGTCTGCATAGAGTTCTTGATTTTGCTGTCCCTGCGATTCTTCCGCTTTAATACGCTCATATTCTTCTTCCTCACTATCTGCTAACATATACAGTCCCTGTATAATATTTAGTATAATCAATGTACTAATAACCGATGTACCTCCATAACTCACCAACGGAATGGTGACACCCGTTGACGGTATAAATTTGGTAACACCTCCAATGCTTAGGAAAACCTGAAACAGAAAACAAACGCCGAATCCAAGGCAAAGCAGCTTATTAAATAATTTTCTGCTTCTTGTGGAGATATCCATAAACAAAATAAAGCAGCTAATCAAAACCAGAATCAGGCAAATTCCAAAAATAACGCCAAATTCTTCACTGATCACAGAAAAAATAAAATCCGATTCCCGTACAGGAATATCAAAAGGTCTTCCTCTTCCCAATCCCATACCAAACCATCCTCCGGTTCCAATTGCAAACAATGACTGGCAAACCTGGGCGCCACGCCCCTCAATCATAGAAAATGGATCCTTCCACACTGCAACTCTCGTCTGCACGTGAGGAAAAATCAGGTTTGCGATCACTGCTGCCAGAGATCCTGATGCCAGACCACCAAACAGATAAGAGGCTTTTGCCGTTGCCACATAAAGCATCATCAAATAGATCATAAAATACAGCAGCGCGCCCCCCAAATCCTTCTCCACAACCAAAACCAGGACATAAAAAGCTGCAATGACTGTAATTCTCACCAAATCTTTAAATTCTTTGGCTCTGCATAAAAGCGCCGCCACAAAAAACACAAAAATAATTTTTACAAATTCTGAAGGCTGAAATGCCAATGGTCCAAACTTCACCCAATTATACGCCCCGTTAATGTTCACTCCCTTGACAAAAACGGAAGCCAGAAGCAAAAATCCCGCTCCAGCATAGATCCAGCCCAATCTGTCCCAGATGGAAATTTTGTGCATCATAAGAGGTATAATACTTGTCACAAGCACGCTTCCTGCTGCAATCGCAAACTGTTTCATAGCTAAATCAAAAGACAGCCTTGTTAAAATCACAAAACCAACTCCCAGCAAAAAACAGGTATTATTGATCAGCAGTCTGGAACATTTTTTATAAATTTTAGGAAACAAAATCATCAAAACTTCAAAAAATACAATTTGCGCCGCAAAAAACAGCAAAATTTTCAAATCAAATTCCCTTAAAAATAATACGGCGTAGCATAAAAACAAAAAGATAAACATATAAATCACCTGATTATCCAGCAAATCTCTTTGTCGTTCTTTATTTTTAGGTCGAAACACTGTATAACATGAAAGTGTATACACCAGACACATGATTAAAATTAAATATTTCACAACTGTTGTTATAATCTGTATCATTTTTATACTTATAAGATTCCTCTCGTCAAATGACCTTTTGTAAAGTCGCAAATCGGAGAGGTTCTTTCTCCTTTCTGAACAGCTTTCGCTGCATGTAATATTTTTTGTACTTCTTCGGAAGACTCTTTGGTAAAATGAAACCGATACGTCAACGGATTCAGGTCTTTGCGAAAATCTTCTTCCTTTCCAAGCCAGATTGGGGTTCCATTGTAAATCTCATTGACACAGTCACAGCACCGGTTGTGTACATAAAACTTCTTTTGATACCGATCTTTCAAGGTCATCCATCCATCTTTTTGATCACAGCTGCGTAAATTATTCTTAACACACTGTGCCGACACCATCAATGGCTGAAATCCATAGAAAAACAAATCTCCATCCTGAAGGCCTAACTGCGTCAATTCTTTTCGATGAAGTTCCGCCGGGTATGTCATTCTGACACTTCCCCGAAAAAGTTTTTGATATTCCGCAGCTGATCTCCGATTGTATGCATACAGCATATAATCAATCAGGACCTCCTTTGAATACCCTTCTTCCACCAGCCATGAAAATTCTTCGATGCTTCGGACCAGAAACCCGTCTACCTGATTTGAAAACAACAGATCCTTATACTCCCTAAGCTCTTCCATCTGACCTTTCCTTGCAATCTGCGGAAGCGCCACATAGCACTGTCTTCCTGCATCCTTCACTCTTTTCAAAAAGCACTGCAGATCCTGCTGCTTTTTCAGCTCCATCCATGACAAATAAATTTTCTTTATCTCTGAAACGTCCAGAACCGTTCCGAGAAGATCCAAAGTTTCCAGGGAAACGGTAAGCATTGGAACCCTCTCTGGCATTTTGTCGCATATCGGGTTGAAATTTAAAGCATTCTTCGGTGTTTCTTTGACTTCTCTGCGATATTTCATGATCTTTTTTTGATCCATAGCCGCAAAAGCTTCTCTTCGAATTTTCTTTAATACAGAACCCGGCACAAACAGTCCGTTCTCCAGACAAACATCAAGCTGTTCAAACTGATAGTGGGTCTCCCCGGTTTTCAAAAGCAGTCTTTGAACCTCATCCACGGCTGCCCCCTGCTTTTTGGCTCCTTCGATTACAGGTCCAAATACAGATACCTGATCTTCTCCTGAGTTTATAAAAAGTTTAACACATTGATCCTTCTTAAGTA
>CAJMHU010000019.1 GCA_905213305.1 uncultured Anaerostipes sp. | reverse complement strand
CAATTAACTTCTCCGGATATGCTCTCAATAATTCTTCCAAAGATCTGTCTGTCCCGAAGATCTGTTTTGCCTCATGTTCATTCGGTGTTAAATAAGCAATCTTGTCCATCAGTTCCACAGGGACCTCAGCCGCAGGTGCCGGGTTTAGAACAACCGGTATATTCTCCTGATGACAAAATTCAATCACAGAATGGATCGTATCAAATGGAATTTCATGCTGCAATACGACCATGTCATATGTTTTAAGTGCGCCTTTTATACGGTCAACATAAGCACAATCCACTCTTTCATTGGCTCCCCTGATCACTACAATGGAATTATCGTGTTCCCCCACTGTAATGACTGCAAGCCCTGTTGGTACCTGATCCAAAATTTCAATATGATCTGTCGTTACTCCCATATTCTGCAAGTTCTCAATCATTCGTCTCCCCTGCTCGTCCTGCCCGACACATCCGAACATTTCAACCTGTGCTCCCAGTTTTTGCATTGCCACTGCCTGATTGGCGCCTTTCCCTCCGGGACTGTAACAAAGATCTTTCCCAAAAACAGTTTCTCCCTTACCCGGAATCCGCTCGGCAATTACCATCATATCGGCATTGATACTCCCAACAACTGCTATTTTCATTGATACCCTCCTTTGGAATCACAACTTTATACTGCTATTTTCTTAAAATTTCCTTTGGCGCTTCAATCTCATCGGCGATGGTATGTTCGGTTAATTCAGAAAGAATTTTAATTTTTTGATTCAAAATAGGCCGCATACAATTCGGAACATGCTCCTGGTGAGCCCGATGAATTGCCACGCACTCTTTGCAGTTTCCATGATACCGGCAGGCTTTTTGACAGGAACAGTGATCCTTTTCTTTGTATTCTTCTCGAAACTGCGCTGCAAATTCTTCCTGCAATCTCAATCCCTCCTGACGGTTTCCTCGATGAAATTCTTTCATTGCATCCAATTCCTTCTGATTTCCTTCAATGATCATGTTCATCTCCTCCTACTCGTTTGGCTTAAAATAAAATTTTCCTGCCAGCTGCTCCGTCTTGACTGCATTAATAAACGCACACGGATCTGCTTTTTTAATCTCACGGATGACAGCTTTACTCTCTGCTCTGGATACCACAGAATAAACAACCTGTCTCTGCTGATGTTCATATGGTCCTTCTCCATTCATGATCGTTGCCCCATGATTGGAAACCTTTGAAATGGCTTCATAAACATCCCATGCACAATTGGTAATAATAAACAAAGTCTGCTGCTGATATTTTGTATAAAGCATATGAAGCACCTGCGTAGAAGTATATTGAAATATAATGGAGTAGAGTGCCTTATCCCATCCGAAAAGAAGCCCCGCGGCAATCAAAATTAAACTGTTCAAACCGAAAATCAGATTCCATGCATCAATTCCTTTTTTCTGTGATAAAAAGATGGCAACGAAATCTGTTCCGCCTGTGGTTGCATTTGCCATCAGACAAAAGCTAATTGCAAATCCATTGATCAAGCCGCCGAAAACACTGATTAACAACGTATCGTATGTGATGGCATAGCTTGGCAGAACATCCGTTAAAAATCCCGTCAAAACGATGGTAAGACAGGAATACAATGTGAATTTTTTTCCGATAAAACGATAGCCAATATAAACCGGAACTGCATTTAAAAGAATATTAATGACAGAATAAGGAATGCCCCAATGAAAAAACAAATCCGCACTTCTCTGAATCAGAAGTGCAAGACCGGTTGCGCCTCCCGGATACAGTCCGCCTGTTCTTACAAAGGATTTGATATTAAGCGCCATAACAAATGACACAACGCAGACAATCAGCAGCCGTTTTCCATCCTGTTTCAAACAAAATTTCATATAAACGTGCCCCCTCTTTTTCTTATCGACTTTATCATAACATAAGAGTTGTGAAGATACAATTTTTTCATCATCTCCCGAATTATCTTTTTGTCATGTCATTGGATTTTTTATTTTTTCGTGATAAAATAATGAGATCTGATAGAAACGAGGCGAATTTGAAATGATTATGATACGAAGATTTGAAACAAAAGACCGGAGCGCTGCCATAAAAATATGGAATGAGATTGTATCTGAGGGACAGGCGTTTCCTCAAACGGAACTGCTGACTGAAGAGACCGGTCTTTCGTTCTTTCTGGAACAAACCTATACCGCAGTTGCATTGGAGACAAATACCAATCAGGTGGTTGGTCTTTACATCCTTCATCCCAATAATGTCGGACGCTGCGGTCATATTTGCAATGCCAGCTACGCCGTCGCATCTTCCCAGCGCGGGAAACAAATTGGAGAGACCTTAGTACGGCACTGTTTAAAAGAAGCTCCCAAGCACGGATTTCGTATTTTACAGTTTAATGCTGTTGTTGCGAGCAACCGCCCAGCTTTAAAACTTTATAAAAAACTTGGATTTCTTCCACTGGGAATCATTCCCAAAGGGTTTCAAAAAAATGACGGAACCTATGATGATATTATTCCCCACTATATCGAATTAGAAAACGCGGAACGTTTTCTATATTAGAAACAAAACGCTCGTACCGGTCAAAACATATTTGACGATACGAGCGTTGAAATTTTTCCTTACTCAAAACGAACCCTTTTGGGATCCTGCGGAATTAAATTTTTCATACTTCTAAGTCCAATCAGCAGGGTAGATGTATTATGGAGCAGCGCTGAAGTTGTTGGCTGAATCATGCCAATGACCCCGGCTCCAATCAGTCCCGTATTAAATCCTACAATTACCCGGTAATTTTGATGAATCCTCTTCATTAATTGCCGGCTTAGCTGTCTCAAACGAACTAATTCGTAAAGGCTGTCTGCCTCAATGGTTACATCTGCAATTTCGCGGGCAATTTCAGCTCCATCGCTAATTGCGATTCCCACATCCGCTGCTGAAAGCGCCGGAGAGTCATTCACTCCGTCTCCAATCATAACAACCTTCCGCCCCCTCTTTCGCTCTCTTTTTACAAAAGCTGCTTTGTCCTCCGGAAGAACTTCTGAATAATATTCATCTACCCCGACGCTCTCGGCAATGACACTTGCCGTTCGCTCATTATCTCCGGTCATCGTAACAATATTAGAGAACCCTGCCTCTCTCAATCGGCAAATAACGTTTCCCGCTTCTTTTCTTAATGGATCTTCAATGCAAATGACTGCTGCGAGCTTTTGTTCCATCGCCATATAGAGATGAGAGCACTCATCTGGAAGCTGCTCAAATACAGACTCCATTCCCGCTGGAATTTCGCAGGCTTCGTCTTCAAATATAAAATGATGACTACCGATGACTACTTTTTTTCCATCTATGGTAGAAGATATTCCGTGGGCCACAATATATTCAACTTTAGAGTGCAGCTCTTTATGAATCAATCCCTGATCCTTGGCGGCCTGAACGACTGCTTTTGCCATAGAATGCGGAAAATGCTCCTCCAGACAGGCTGCAATTCTTAAAAGTTCCTCTGAATTTTGTCCATTAAATGATACGACGTCTTTCACTGTCGGCTGGGCTTTCGTCAGAGTTCCTGTCTTGTCAAAAACAATGGTTTCCGCTTCTGCCATTGCCTCTAAATACTTGCCTCCTTTGACAACAATTTGACGTCCGTTGGCTTCTTTTATGGCTGATAAAACAGAAATCGGCATCGCAAGCTTCAATGCACATGAGAAATCCACCATTAAGACAGATAGTGCCTTAGTTATATTTCCAGTTAGGAAATATGTAGCGGCAGTGCCAAGAAGAGTGTATGGCACCAAGCGGTCCGCCAAATGTTCTGCTTTACTTTCTACCGAAGATTTCAGCTTTTCGGACTCCTCAATCATCGTAACAATTTTCTCAAATTTACTGCTTCCGTTGAGTTCTTTTACCTGAATAACCAGATTTCCCTCCTCCACAACGGTTCCCGCATAGACATATCCGTCTTTTTGTTTTCGGACCGGAAGAGATTCTCCCGTGAAAGACGCCTGATTAACGAGAGCCTCTCCTTCATCGACAATTCCGTCAAAAGGAATCATATTTCCCATATGGACATAGATTTGATCTCCGGGCTGTATATCGGCGGATGAAACGAGAACCTCATGGTCTCCTTCGATTTTCCATACCTTTGTGACATTCAGAGACATGCTTTTTGCAAGATCATCGACTGACTTTTTATGAGTCCATTTTTCCAGAGTTTCTCCGATTCCCAGAAGAAACATAATGGATGCCGCCGTATTGATATCTCCTCGAAAAACTGAAACCCCGATGGCAGTTCCATCCAATACCGGAACTTCAATTTTCCCCTTTGCAAGAGTTTTGATTCCTTCATAAATATAGCGAACAGATTTTATGACTGTAATCCCCGCCCGGATTGGATACGGAAGAAAAAGTTTGCTGCCATAATGAAAAAGGATCTGATTGCTCAATTGATCCCAATATTGCTGGTTCAGTCTCCGACTTTTATGTTCCTGATAATGTTCTGGGATCTGAACGGTTCCCTTCTGAAAAAAGATTAAGAGCTTTAAAATTTCCTTTCTTGATCCTGTATAGCAAATCACAAGATCCTGCGTCCTGTCATAAACCTTTGTAGAAATCACATTATCTCGAGAGGATAAATAATATTGAAGTTCATCCGTTGTCTTTGGGTCAAATTTCTCTTTTTGACAAATATGAATGCGAATTCTTCCCCTGATTTCATGTTTTATTACAAATTTCATAAACTTCCCTCTTTCTTAAAAGCGCCTGCAGCTTCTGCTGCAGGCGCTTTTCACAGTACGAGATTACGCTTCCTCTTCGGCAGCCTTTTCGACTTCTTCTTCATTTTCAAAGGTTTCTTCCTGCATCATTCTGTCTTCATTGATCTGCTGTGCTTCGGCGTAAATATCTTCTGCATTTTCTTGTACTGTTGCTGCAGTTTTCATCAAAGATTCTTTTGCACGCAAAATCGCAGCAGTGCAATTGGTATACACCTTTTTGGCATCCTTACTTGCCAAAAGCTTTACTCCTGCAGTTCCAAATAATACGCCGGCTGCAAAAAATCCTGTCTTTTTGCTGTGAAGCGCTGATAAAATCTTTTTACAATCCATGGTTTTGTCCTCCTCATTCTGTAACTCTATTGATGTTTGTACCCGGTATACATTGTCATGAACAGGCAAAAGATCATTGCCCATGCCCAACATCTGTGCTTTTTCATTGGGAAACACCTCCATGTGTTCTGCTTTCCTGTGGTAACTTTGTTTATTATAAGCCCTTCTCTGCGGTTAATCCAGTTATATATCCTTATTGAGAAAACTTCTCAACTACTCAATATTTCTCCATCCGACACGATACAAATCACTGTAACTGTATAACAATATTGATATACAAAAAATAATTATCCTTTATTTTTATCACTCTACCAATAGTATAGAAATTTTTCATTTTCAAAAATACAAAAAGAAAAGGCACTTTTCAATGCCTTTTCTTTTTGTATTTATATCATATTGAAAATGATGCATATAATCCATATCCATAAAACAGTCATAAAGATACTAAAAAACCATGTTGCCAGAATATGAAAGTATTTCATACCTCCGGCCCAGTTCATATTTCCTGTCACAGCTCTCATATACTTATCTTTATTCACTCCATAATACACACTGACTGGCCAAAATATGATAAGCATGAAAAAGATATATTTCCTCTGATATTTCTTTCCATAGTCTTTCCACAGACATTTTCCTTTGGCGGAATAAAAAGCTTTGTACTTTCCCTCATCAATTAATCCTATCTTCTTTATAGCAATTCCTCCGTATATTTATTATAATATACGAATTATTATAAATCAATGAAAATATATTGCCTTAACTTTTAATACCCATGTTGAACTGTACAGTAGTATATTATATTGAGGATCTTTTAATGGTCTAATTTTTAATAAAACTTTTTGTTCATCATATTTTCTATAATGAACTTTCCCTTTTTCTATATTCTTAAATATATATTTTCCATCCTCTAAATTAAACATAAAAATACCATTCCATACATCATAATTAAATTTATTATTATCTCCCTTTTTATTTAAAAATTTTCTTGAATCATTCATTAATTTTTTATTATCATTAATCTCTTCAATTTCTAATGTATACAATATTAATTTACTTTTATTTACCACCAAGCTATATGAATTTTCATCACACATGCTTTTAATCTTTCTATTTTGTTGTTGATCAAAAAAATACTTTTCCCAATATATCTCTTCAATATCCTTTATGTAAATTTTTTTCCTATTCTTCAACTCTGAATTTATGATACAAATTTGCAAACATTTTTCTTTGAAAAAAAATTCGATATTTTCAATATAATTTTCATATTCATTCAAATCACAATAATTCATTTTATTACCATACCACTATTTTATATATTTTCTCAACATTATTCTTTCTAAATTTATATTCATATATATTCTTTCGCAAATATTTTCATTAATAACATGTAATTATAAAATTAAATATTATCTTTAGAAAATTTTTATTATTTCACTTGTCTACCTAGAAGGGAGCATATCAGTAATTAGTGCGCAGCCTCTTTTACCCCTATTAGATCCTTTTATGGTCCCTCGTGCATATTTTGTAAGCATTTCTGTAACACCCGTATTCAATGTGTTCTTATTTAATGTCTCGAATCATATACGTCTTTTAAAACATTCAACTCTTTATTTCCAATTTTTATCCTTGTATCATCCACCCATTTTACATTTACATATTCTTGACGATATTGAAAATAAATAATTTTTTTTCGATGAGTCTTATTATTTTTTATCTCGACAATCGTAGAATAGTCAACAGTTGCCCCTCCTGTCCCATGATATATGTAGGCACAGTACTTATTTCCAGGAGAATTTATCTTTTCAATCATTTCACCTTTTGGAATACTTTGAGTATCCCACATAAAATGATAAAATAAGAAAAATATTATTCCAACTATAAAAATTAAAATTATAATAATCTTTTTCATTCTTATCTCCTCGCTTTAACTAACATAGGTTTAAATATAAGATACTTTTTATTTTTTTACCATATACAGGTTTATTTGTTCTTTTGTATAAATCTACACCAAACTTAATCATACTTGTATCGTGAGGATCATCTCCATACGACAATGCATATTTCCATTTCGATGTTCCTGATTTAATTTGATATACTCCAGCTCCTGCACATAAAAAGTTTTTAGAAAATAATACTGTACCTACATAACCAAAATGAACATTTCCAACATCATCATTTCTCGTTCATCTCTCCATGATAGGTATTCTCTGTTAAGAATCTTCCAGCTACAACTCCATCCTGATAATAATAGTTAGTGATTTCACCTTCATCACCTTCTTTAATTATCTTTCAAAAACAACGGATAAAATTCTGCATACGGAACAATTTCTCTTATTATTGTTGCAACTTTTTTACTAACAATCATTTCCTGAAATTCATCATAAAATTCATATGTTAAATTGACGTCTTCTAATTCTTTTATTCCATCCTTGGTAATATATTTTTGTTGAAACATATATTCGTCTTCATCTTCTTCCATAATAATTCTTCCACATTTATTACATTGATTTTTAAATTTATAATTATAGTCTATATAACTTTTCTTTGGCAAAATATTATCTGTGATAAGAGTATATCCTAGTATACTTTTACTTTTACTGACAATAGGTTGAAAATACTTTTGACTTATTCCATTTTCCCATAATTTTTCTGCCAATTTTGGTAATAATAATATCTCTCCTGTACCATCTAATCCTGCCATTCCATATTCATTTTTATGTTTTCTTATATAACCTTTGGGTTGTGCATAAAATATTGTATCTGTTTTTCTTTTGCTATAACATACGTCACATTCATCATACTCATTATCTATATCTTCATACTCCTCACAATAATACTCCGGAAAACATAAGACAAATGCTTTTGCTTTTTCAAACTCTTCATATGAAACTTTAACATCATAGTTTAAACAAATAAATTCTACATCTTTCCTATTTAATTTATAAAACTCTACTATTTGTTTATATAATTCTGAATCTTGATTGATTTTATATATAAATGATCCAGCAAAACGATTTCCTGTTTTAAATTTTTTTAATTTATATAAAAATCTAGAAATATGTTTTTTTATTTTCCAATCTACTTCTTCATTATCATAAGTTAATATAATTTCAACATTAATATCCAATTCTATCTCCTTTCAGCAGCATCCAATATTAATTATAATAGTGGATGCTGCTTTATCTTATTTATAATACTTATTAATTATTTCTGTAGCTATTTTTCTAAGTTCTGGCATATCATGATATACAATACGTGCATCTTGTAATAGCTTTTTTTTGGTCAAGTTTTTATATTTCTTTTTACCTCTTTCATATGGTTGAACCTTTCTCCATCTGTTAGTTATCTTTCTATGCAACTCTTTACTTATTGGTACAGACGGATAATCTCCTGGTTTTAAATCTAATTTCCCAAATCGTTTTTCTATTATATGATGAATCTCTATTCCAGATTTCTTCCGATTCTTTATTGATTTAGCCAATGCCTTATATTTTCCTACGGTTAAACATTTTTTTCCTTTTTTAAAGTCGCTAGTCTTATTAGCAACTTTTAATATTATTTTCCCTCCTCTTTTAACATATGAACCAGGCGCAAACGGAATAACTGTTGCTCCTACATCCCATAACAAATATCCAAAATTACTCCATGATGGCGTTTTGATAAATTTGGCTATGCTATAGCCCAAATTCGCTATGTCAAGTGCAGTTTCCATCCAATGCCCACTAGGATCCACATAATTCACTGGATTGTTCGCGCAATATACATATAAATGTTGTGTATCAGGCTCGTTCACCTCTCCACGATAGGTATCCTCTGTTAAGAATCTTCCGTCTTCCGGATGATAATATCTGGCATTCAGATAATATAGTCCTGTACTCTGATCATAGATCCCGCCCGTATAACATACTTCATTTTTCGCCTGATCATCTCCATAAATTGTGGTTTCTCCAAAATCTGTATACTGATACGTTGCATCAGCACTTCCATCTGCTCTGATCAGACTTGTGGTACTTCCCTGGATATCTTTGTTATAGAGATAATACTGGGTCGTATCCTTCTGATATCTCTGGGTCGCAAGGATGTTCCCTTCTGTTCCGATCAGATTCTGAGAGTTCTGCTCTCCGGCTGCATCCGTTGTGTAAGCTACAACTCCATCCTGATAATAATAGTTAGTGGTTTCATCTCCATCCATCTTCTGAATCCGCTGTCCGTCTCCATTGTAGAGATTCTGCTGGAGCACAGCTGTTTGCCCATCTTTTGTCACAGATACCTGACTTAAACGATTTTCTGCATCATATGCATAGGTTTGGATCTCTCCGGTCTTTGTATTCTTCACATCCGTCTGGTTTCCATTGACATCATAATCATACTGACGGACTTCTTCCACCGCAATTCCTTTTTCTTTGGTGGCTGTTTTTAACTGATCCAGCCCGTTATAAGTATACGATGTCCTGGTTGTTCCATCATCTTCTTTGATCCGGTTTCCAACGTTATCATAGGTATATATGACCGTCTTTTCCTGGTCATTTTTCTTATGATCGGTTGTCACTGTTTTGACCAGGCGTCCCAGTGTATCATAGGTGTATGCTTTTGTCTCATGGACTTTCTTTGCATCTTCCTTTGGATAGTTATTAACTTCTGTTTTTTCTATGATATTAGAATTCTTATCATAGCTGTACTGATAAGATTCCATCTCTTTTCCTGTCTCAAGATCTGTATAAGTCATCTCTTTGACACGGTCAAAACTATCATAAGTATAGACTTTTTTCACTGCCTTGTCACTGCTGTCTAACAGATCCCTGTGATCTTTGATTTCTTTTACCTTTCCATAGGCGTCGTAGCTGTAACTTCGGATACTCTTTTCTGTTGTCTGCCCTTTGGAGTGTACTTCTCCTCTGATCTCGTTGAGCCAGCCATTTTGATCATAAACATAAGATAATGCATGAATGCCATCTTTGGTTGTTGGATAAGATACTTTCCTGAGATTTCCATCGTTATCATAAGTATATCGGATTTGATGATCTTTGATATCATCTTCTGTTGGCTGAGTGCTCTGGCTGATCTCCGCAAACGCTGAAATACGTCCTCTTTGATCATAGGTGTATTCCGTATAGCGATAAGCGGTCTCTGTCTCGGAAGATACTCTGTAGTCTGTCATCTCTGACAGCTGCCCCTGATCATCATAACGGTATTTACTGATCAGGGTTTTCGTTCCTTCCTTATCATAAGACTGTGTTTTTACCATCAGATTCCGATTATCATATTCATAAGTCTTTTTCGCACCATTTGCATAGGTTTCAGATAGCTTGTTTCCACGATCATCATAAGCATATGTTGTTATAATGGATTCACTGCCATCTCCAAGATCTTTCGTCTCTGTCACAGACCCGGCTGCACTTGCCACTTCCTGATTCACATGTCCATTTGCATCTGTAACACTCGTTGTCGTTGAACCATCCGAATTGATCTGATAGGAAACTTTTGTCTTTTTTTCTCCCTGTGTGATCTCCGTCACACGATCCTGATCATCATAAGTATAGGAGATCTGATTTCCATTTCCGTCGGTTTTTGCTGTCTCATTTCCTTTGCTGTCATACTCTGTTTTCTGCAGGATGGAACTGTTTCCAGCCTTCACCACAGGATCCGAAGTTCCCTTTGTGATTTCTGGATTCTGGATCGTTGCCGTCTGTTTCCCTTCTTTATCATATAACTGTAAAGAAATTTTTCCATCTCCGGAAGGCTTTGTTCCAAGGCTGATCGTTGCGATCTCTTTTCCATCTCCGGTAAACACATGATCTGTATATAGCCCATTGCTAAAACTTCTCACTGTCCGTCCAACTGCATCCGTCCAAGTCTTTTCACTGACCCGCCCATTCCTCTTTATTGTCTGGACACTTAAATTTTGATAATCCTTTGTTCCATTTAACGTATGAATCTGTGCATCTTCATATCCATAAGATGTTTCTGTTACAGAATCTGTTCCATCTGCAGATTCTATTGCCTTGATCACACGGTTCAGAGAATCATAGCTGTAAGTAGTTGTGACACCAGATGCATTCGTTTCTGTTTGTACCGTACCATTTGCATCATAAGTTTTTGATTCTGTCTGTGTGATTCCAGAGGATGTTGTCTTTGTCTGCAGCACTCTTCCCATAAAGTCATAGGTTGTTGCGGTGCTGCTTAAAATATTTCCTTTGCTGTCTTTATGGACGGTTTCTGTTTCACGCCCCATGGCATCCGTTTTTGTGACCGATGTCTCTTTCTCTTCTCCTTGTGTTATCGTTGTTATCTGCGTTGTTCCCTGTACACTGTCCTCATATGTATTTTTCTCTATGGAATCTGGTTTGCCTTCCTGCGTTGTCGTGGCTATTAATGGTTGTCCATGATCATCATAAGATGTGATTGTCTTTGTTTCTTCTTTTTGGTTCTCTCCAAAATCCGTTTCTTTCGTGACATTTCCGTCGTCATCATATTCATAATCTGTCTCTGAAATGAACTCATCTCCATTGGTTGTGATTTCATTAGTTGGAAGATATGGATCATCAGAATCCCCATACTCGATTTCTGTAACATCCCCGTTTTCTTCCGTTTCCTTCATGATATCATCATTCTGATTATACGTTATGCTTGCAATGGCAAATGTCGTTTCCTGTTCTTTCTCCGATTTTAAGAATTGTACCAATCCATTCGCATCTAAATCCTGATAATTGATTTCTGTTTTGATCTTTGTTACTAGATATTCATTTTCCCAGTCTTCAGGCTTCCCATCTTCGACTCCGTCTTCATAACTGTAACTGCTTTCCATTCCATTGGCATCCGTTTTTTTTAGGATTTTTCCCGTACTCTTATCAAAGATTACAGAATCTTGTGCTGTTTTTGTTCCATCAGCTTTATGAACCGATACCGTTGTTGTTCCATCTCCATAGGAAAGCTGCTGATATTCTCCATTTGGCCGGATAAATTTTTCTGCCTTTTCTCCTGTATATATGATCTGATACTCATTCTTTTTCGCATCCAGGATCTTATTCATTTTTCCGTTGCTTCCATAAACATATGTCTGATCTACGGAAGAAGATCCGCTGCTGTCTTTGTGAGAAACTCCGATCAATTTTGTTCCATCATAAGTATAGACCATTTTTGTTCCGTCAGGCAGTTGGATCTCTTTTACCAGGTCTTCCCTTTCTCCACTTTCATAATAAGTAAAAGCAAGCTCTTTCTTCAGATTTGATATGATCTTATGTAGTCTTCCCCTGTCATCATACTGATAGATCACATAATTGTCATTGCTGTCCGTTGCCTTTGTGATCTGTCCATTGGCATCAAACTCATATTGGGTTCCATCTTTCATCTTGATCTGAACAACTTTTGAAACTGAGACTGCTTCGTTGCCATTTCCTGCCTGTGTTTCTGTTTTTGAATTTTCTTTCTGTCCTGGAGTGTATGTTTTTGTTGAAGGTACTGCTGCTGCAAACACATTTTCAGAAGAAATCTCCATACTGCTTACATAAGCGATGGCTTTCTGGTCACTATCCTGAGACTTTTTGGCAGACTCTGTCTGCTCAAATCCAAGCTGATAATCTTTTGTTTCCTCATTTTCATATTCTGTGTGGCTGCTTTTTGCTGTACTCTTTCGATAGGTAAGATAACTTCCATCACTATCCTGAAAGATGATCTTATCTCCAACCTGATATAATTCTTTATGAAAACTATCATACCATCCAAGTCCTAACATTCCCGTTTTATCTGACTGACTGTTATAGGTTCTTGTAAGCCCCAAATCCAGTAAGAAGGATGGGATTGAAAAATCTGTATTTTCATACATCAAGTTTCCCTCTGATTTTTCGACATCACCAGTTCCATTTGGTGTACTGATCTCCATCGTATCCCGATAATCCTTGCTTCCAAGGCGTTTTTCATATTCACTTTTATCATCTTGTGTCATCTTCTCAGATGTTATCGTATCACTCTGTTCATTGACATTTCCGCCAGATGAAAGCTTCTGTGCACGTACTTTGTAGTAATAATCTTTTCCATCCCCTGTTCTCGGATCCATACAGTAAGAATCTTTGATCGCTCCACGCACAAATGTTGTATCATCCGGCGTAAAGTCTTTGCTTTCTCCGCGATAAACCGCATAATAAATACTGTCTGGAAGATCTTTCTTATCCCATGAAATCACTGTTTTTCCATAAGATTTTCTGACCTTTAGGTTTGCCGGTGTATAATCCCGTGCTTTTGCAGCATCTGTATAATAATAGGTAATGGTTTGTGCAGTACTTTCATTTCCAGCTTTATCAACTGCGATCACAGAAATTTTAAATTCTTTTCTTCCGGTTGTTGCATCTGCCGGAATCTTAACATCTGCTGTTGCTGATCCATTCGCATCCGCTGTCCCGCTCTTTAAATAAGATGAACTACCATCCACTTTATATTTAAAATAAGATGCATTCTTATCATCCATTTTTACCGTTAATTTTGGAGTCGTTGAACTCGATGGTTCACTGCTTACTCTTCCAGAATCCAGACTTTTGGCTGTAATCTTTGGAGCCGTTCGATCAATCGTAAACCATGCTCCTTTTCCATAGCCATTAATATATCCATTATCCACTCCTCGAACAACAATCTTATAGTTTCCTTCTGCCCATTTATCACAATTGATATTTGCTGATCCACTTGATGTTGTTCCGATCTTTGTAGCGGAAGAATATGGAACATAATTGGAATTTCCTTCTGCATTATTTACCCAAGTAGCAAGGCGATATTCTACTCTGTTTAAAGATTTTGACTGAATTCCTGCCCAGAAAAGCTTAATGCTATGTGCATTTTTTCCTACATAGGATGGGGTTACCGTTGCACTGCTTGCAGTCGTTGGTCCATCGTAATATGTCACAGACATCTTTGGTCGGTTTGCCGATGCTCTGGAACTGTAAAACTGTCCATAGCTTTTTGTTTCATCAGCATTCTTTAACATTACTCCATAAGACGTGATCTTTCCAGAAGCACACTCCCTGGCATATTGAGTCAAGTTAATGGTCCGCTCTTTTTTCGCTGTCCCTGTTGTCTTGACACTTCCATAGTTCGTACTATACCCTGGGCGATTACTCCATTTTAGTCCTGGTCTTGACCAATTTTCCGTAACCCTTCTTGCCTCAATTGTTTGTCCACTCTGGCTGCTTCCAGTTTCATACATCGTAAGTTTAGCACTGTCTACATACTTTCCATCAATCTTTTTTGTAAAATCTTTAAAACGAAGATAGGTACGATACACCCCCTGCTTTGCTTTTCCTGCCATCATGACAGTAACTCCGCTATCATAAAAATTCGTATCTTTATAAGATCCATTAATCACATAGACATCCCAAAAATCGGAAGATCCCGTCCATGTTACGGTGGGGTCAATTGTCACTGGATATTTTCGATCCTTCTCTTTGAAATAATCTTCATCAAGATGAAGAGTTAACAGATAGGAATCTTCTTCTCCGTCTGGTTCAATCTCATAAGAAAGTTTCTCACTGTATGCTTTTCCTGTGTTATCATTCATGTTTGGAGCTTCCAAAGTTGCAACAAGGTCTTCTGTTTTTTCATCCAGAAAACTAATTCCACCGTCCATTACATTCTTCTTTGGAACCAGTCCTTTTGCCTGAAAGCGAAATCTTAGTGCATTTCCCTCTGGGGCTTTTGTTAATACGATGCTTTCCTTCACTCCCATATTTAAAGACTGGTAAGAAAATGTACAATCTTTCTTTTGGGATTCATAGGAGACCTTCACTGGTTTTTCTTCCTGATTCTCCTCGGCATCTTCCACACGGGCATCTTCCAGCTCTTTTCGTTCCAGCTCTTTGACGGATGTCAGTGCATCTTCCATATCCTCTGCAGCTTCTGATCCTTCTTTCCCGGATGGTTCATCCCCCGAAATACCTTTGACTGCTTTCTCTGCCTGTGAGACTGCATCTTCCACAGAATCTGTCACTGAATGATTGATTTTCGTTTCTTTCTCTTCCTTTACATCCTTCCCATAAATCGGTGCAAAGGAAATCTGATAATCTCCATTTTCCATTAAGATAGGAGTTTCTTCTGTCAGATTCTTCGGAAGATAATGCTTTTTATCTCCTTCTTTATTTTCATACTGATAGTCGCTTAAGTCCTCACCCTGATTACTTTTTTGTTCTTTTACCTGAACCAGACTGGGATCATAGTCTCGAAGTTTTCCATTTTCATCTTCAAAACGAACATCCTGTCCATAAAATACGGTCTGTTTCTTTCCATCTGGCAATTGAAATGTCGTCGAATCCTTTGTGCTTTCTTTTCCAAGAACTTTTCTTTGTTCTTCTTGTTTCTCCGTTTTTTCTGCCGCACTTATCACTCTGTTGCCATTTACAATTGCAGACCACTCGATTGATGTAAAAACCATAGCAAATGTCAACAGCCAACTTGCGAACATCCTACAATACTTTTTCATAAAGATCCTCCTGCTTTTGGCAATTTACTGTTTCAAAAGTTTTCCATCCTTGTTATAACAATTCCTACATCAGATATCTTCCGGCTTAATCTTATTGTAGTGACGAACTCCCCTGCTTATTAACTTTGATTATAAATATTATAATTTGTTTCTATATACTTTTCAATAATATAACTATTTTTTAGCGTTTTACACAAATATATAACTTACTTTTTAGTAGTTTTGTCTATAAAAAGATTTTCTCCTTGCATATATATGAAGCGCCAGGAAACATATCGCTCCGATAGAAATCGCACGATGTACATTAAGGGCAACTGGATACTGTTCTAAAATCATAGCAAGCAGTCCGCTGACAAAGGAAATCAGGATTGTCGCTGACAGCAGCCATCGCTTCCAAGTTAACTTCTTTCGGTAAATAATGACATGAATTACATTCAACAGAAGAAATACTGTCGAAGCCAGTTTATGAATATAAATTCCTGTAACCGGCGCCATCATCGTAATGATAAGGCTGATCAGTAATAAAATATTTAGCATTTTCTTCATACATTCTTTCCCTCCGCCGCAGGAATTGTCTTAACGTTAAAGATAAAGTATACCAGATGGAAGATCCACACACCGATCAACACAATGCAGCCGGTAACAATCCCCTTTAATCCCATCATAAGAAAACCAATGCTCATCAGTAAAGTTACCGTAGCCATGATCCTGAATTTCGTTCTCTTTGTCATACCCTTACCTGCCGCAAAATCCGCAAAATTATCTTTATATAATTTCGTATTCTTAAACCAAGTTTCTAACTTTTTTGAAGATCTCGCAAAGCAAAACGCAGCCAGCATCAAAAATGGAAACGTGGGCAACACCGGAAGCACTGCCCCCATTGTTCCCAGAACTACACCCACACAGCCAAGAATACTATACAAAATTTTTTTCATTGACAAACCTCCATTTCTTTTTCATCTATCAGCTCATTCTCCCGTGTTCTACGGAATATACAGTATCCGCAATTCCCATGGTAGATTTTCTATGGGAGACGAGCACAACCGACTTATTGGAACATTCCTTGTGGAGCGATTTCAAAATAACTGCCTCATTCAAACTGTCCAGGTTGGAAGTAGGCTCATCCAACAAAAGAAATGGCGCATCGTGAAGGAAAGCCCTCGCCAAACCCAAACGCTGACGTTCCCCTCCGGAAAGCGTATCGCCCAACTCGCCAACCTCCGTATCATACGCCTTCGGCAAACTCATAATAAAATCATGGACAGACGCCTTTTTACAGGCATCAATAATTTCTTCATCTGTTGCCTCCAACTTTGCTATGCGGAGATTATTTCGGATCGTATCATGGAACAAATATGTTTCCTGCGTTACAAAACTTTCCATATCACGCAGATTTGTCGTATTAATCTTCTCAACGTTTCTGCCGGAGATTTCTACTTTCCCCTGCTGTACCTGCCAAAACCGCATAAATAATTTGAGCAGGGTAGATTTCCCGGAACCGGACCGACCATTGATTCCGATGATCTTATTTTCAGGAATCTTCACAGAAAAACAATCCAAAATCAATTCCTCACCGTAGGAAAATGTAACATTTTCGGCGGCAGCTCCATGGAAATCAATTTCCTCTTCCCCTGCAATTTCTTCCACAACCGGAGATTCATCCAAAAGATCCAAAACACGATTGCCTGCGGCAAATGTATTCTGTAACGTTGCCCCCAAAGATGCCAGTGCAACAGCAGGTCCAAAGGAACTCATCAGCGCCAGCGTTACAATCAGACATCCTTCAAAACCGACGAGCACCGCAGACAAAAATAGCATGATCAGATCAAAAATCAGAATAACCGTATTGGTTACCGCAGTATTTCGACCGGCAGTCTGTTTCATCCGCTCCTCATCCTCCGAAAGACGCTCTGTCTGCCTGTTGATATCTTCCATGCGTTTCTCCCCCTGCCCATACTGAATGGTTTCTGACAGACCACGCAGACTATCCAGAACAAATCCGGAAAGCATTCCTGATTTTGTCCGGAATCGAACGCCACTATCACCGCTAAGCCTTGATGTGATCAGCGGAATCATTCCCCCAACCACCACGTATGCAGTCAAAGCTACCACGCCAAGCACTACATGATAACTTCCAATAAAAGAAACCATAACAATGCCGAAAAGAATTGCAATAAAAATCGGAGAGATTGTATGTGCATAAAACACTTCCAGCAGTTCAATGTCTGAGGTAATGATCGAAATCAGATTCCCCTTATCTTGACCTTCCAGCTTAGCCGGACATAAGCGCCGCAGCGCATCAAATACCTTATCTCTGATCATTGCAAGCAGTTTGAACGCAATAAAATGGTTGCACGCTTGCTCTGCATATCGTAAAAATCCACGAAGTAAGGCAAAAAGTAATACTGCAGCAAAGAGAACACCCAAATGCAAAGACCATTCCGGGTGCAGAATCTGCAAAATTGCATAACCTCCGAATATTGTGATAAAAGAAGCACATAAATGTCCGATGACCCCCATCATAATTGCCAGAATCATATACCCGGTCAAAGGTCTGACCAGACCAGACAACCGGGTCATTACTTTAAATCCGCTTCGTTTCATTGTACCTTCCTCCTTCCGCATAATTTTCCAGTTCCTGCTGTGCATTCCAAAGCTTTGCATAAGTGCCGCACTGTGCAAGCAATCTTTTGTGATTCCCCGTTTCCGCAAGGTTCCCCTGATCAAGGACATAAATGTTATCTGCCCCGGTCACATTTGCCAGACGATGAGAAATCAAAATCACGGTCTTTGCTGCTGCAAGCTCATAAATCTGTGCCATAATATCATTTTCACTCTCCACATCAATATTGGAAGTGGCTTCATCAAAAATATACACCGGGCTGTCATGGAGCAGAGCTCTTGCCAGAGCAAGTCGCTGACACTGCCCACCGGAAAGATTCGACGCTTTTTCATTCAACATCGTATCCAGTCCCTTCTCACTGCGCAAAAAATCAGCAAGATTCACCTTCTCCAACACATGCCACAAAGCATCCTCTTCTGCATCAGGCTGTGCCATTAACAGATTTTCCCGGACTGTTCCTTTAAACAGATAACTCTGATGTGAAATGTAAGTAATTTTTTCCATCAGGCTGGCTTCCCTGATTTCAGAAAGAAGCGTTTCTCCAACTTTGATTTCACCAGTATAGCCTTTATTTCTCCCCGTAAGGATTGCTACAATGGTAGATTTTCCGCATCCGGATTCCCCCACGATGGCAGTAAAACTTCCTTTTGGAAAATTCATATCCACACCGTGAAGAATCTCCCGGTCTTCCTCATAAGAAAACCGAAGGTTTCGACACTGAATCGAAGGATCCTCCGGTACAACCGCATTTTTTTGCTCCGGTTCCGGCAGATCCAGTAAACGAAAAATCTTATCAGAAGCAGCCATGCCATTCATCGCAATATGAAAAAAAGAACCTAAAAGCCGCATAGGTAAGAAAAAATCCGCTGCCAGTAAGACAATCATAATGCAGCCGGACAAATCCACTCTTCCGGCTCCAAACTGTGTTGTTGCCAAAATCACTCCCAGGGCCGCGCCTCCATAAGCAATCAGATCCATGATCGTGATGGAGTTTAACTGCATGGTTAATACTTTCATGGTAATCTTTCGGAAATGCTCACTCTGCTCATTCATTTCCTTATGCTTAAACTCATCTGCCTGATAAATCTTTGTAGTTGTCAACCCCTGAAGATTTTCAAGAAAAGTATCACCAAGGGTCATGTACTGACTCCAGTATTTCGCCAGAAGTTTCTTTGCCCATCGCTGGATCGCAATGATCGTCACCGGAATCATCGGAACACATATCAGAAGTACCAGTGCACTTGGGAAATTTATAAAACTCAAAACAGCAAACAACGTCAGCGGCGCCAGCATTGCATAAAAAAACTGCGGCAAATATGCCCCAAAATATGTTTCCAGCTGTTCCACGCCTTCCACTGCAACCTGTACGACTTCCGAAGTATTTGTCTGTTCTTTATAAGAAGAACCAAGTCGCAGCAGCTTCCTATAAATCATCTGACGGAGGATTTTCTTCACTTCCTTAGAAGAAAGGTATCCCAGTCTGCTGGAAATAACCGAACACAGAAAGCGGACACCAACCGCAGCGACAGCAGTAATTGCTGTCAAAATCAGCTGTCTCTCTTCAATGCCTCCCTCATATAAACTTTGAAGCATTTTCGAAATAACTGCCATCATGCTAAGATTCGCCACCAAAGAAATCCATTGACTGAATACATTTCCGACAATATATTTTTTACTTTTTCTAACCGTACCGATCAATCTCTTGTTAATCATCATACCCTTCACCTATCCAATCCCGATTTTTAATTAGTCAAAACTAACCACAGACAAAAGAAAAATACCTCGTTTGAGGTGATTAGTTTTTTCTAATCCCAAAAGAGAATAACAGATAAGATTCTTTTTGTCAACGAAAAAGATCTGTTTAAAATAGTAAAAACATCTACGTTTTCCCCCGATCTAAACCATGCATGCGGCTTTGTTGGATACACGAAAAAAAGACTGTTACAATAAAGAGTAACAGTCGAAAAAACAAGGAAGCGAATGGTTCCAGCAATTTATGCAAATAAGATATTTTTCATTTCCGATTTCGTTTTTAACGCCTTTCCTCTGCCAAAAAAACCGAAGCTCGTAAGGTTTCCAACCATTCTGAGAGTTTCCGCAAGATTCTGTCAAAGACCATCGCATACAATGACCCAAAAAGATTTGTTGCAATTCTAAGTAAAATCGCTGTTTTTAATCCAAAAAGTTCCGCTGCGATTGCCAGCGCACCAAAGGTATTAAATACAGTCTGCCAGGCATATCCCGCAGAATACCCCACGCCGATTCCGCCGATCAAACCGATCCATGCATAAATCTTATCCGGCAGCAGATGGTATAAAATGGAAAAAATGAAGCATCCCAAAATGTTGAACGGACCTCTTCTTTTCACTCTGTCTTTCATATCCTTGGAAAATGGAAGCATCACAGACATCACCGCAATTCCGATCCACATAACTCTCTGCATATGAAGCAAATCTCCAATCAACATTGCAGTGGAAATTCCAAAAGTAAATCTTAAGTACCATCCGGTTCTCAGAGAGACGGGACGAAATTCTTTGAATAGATCTGGAAATCCTCTCTTGTAAACTCTGTTTTTGTGATTGCGGTAAAATATGACCGCGCAGATCACTGCTCCCAGACTCAATCCCGCCAGTCTGAAAACCACATCCTGCCCGGTCACCTCATATCCCTGCAGCAGAAGATAGGAAAGAACAAAGGTAGATTGATTGGACATGATAACGTTATGGCATCCTAAAACTAAAATACCGAGTATCCCGAAAGAATTTATGAAAAACGCAGGAATCGGACCAACCATATTGGATAACTGGGGACCCAATGCCAAAATTGCAAAAATCATAAAAATCACGCCGATGCTATGAGATGTCTGAATTCCGAAATCTACCTGCCGCAAAATCATAATTGATAGCAAAACCACTACACCAACGACACTGTTTTTTGCTCCGAAAGCAAGACTGTACGCTGTAACTACCGCAAAACAAAATGCAACCACAAGATAAACTTTGAAATTATAAAGGAGGATGTGTCGTCGCCTTTCCCTGGCATCCTCGGTCTGATCAATTAATTGTTTCGATCCCGCAGAGCTTAGCTGCAATTCCTGATAAAAAGTCAAAATATTCCTCCTAACCACAAAATAAAAGTCAAAATACCGCCTGAATTAGAAACATATAAAACACAGTTCCTCCTGCAATGGAAACAAGCATCTGTCGTTTCCAAAGATAGGAAACCGCCACCAATCCGATAGCAAGCATCTCCGGAAAACCATGGTTTCCCGAGAAAATACGAACGTCCTTCAGACAGTAAATCACCAGCATGCCAAAAACTGCCGCTGGAAGTACCTTTCCAAGATATTGAATATATTTAGGCGTCTTTTTCCCGGAAGGGAAAAGAAAAAACGGAAGAAAGCGTGTCAGCATCGTTCCTGCCACAGCCATTAAGATGGTAATGATTTGTTGTTTGATTGACATGAAAACTCTTCCTCCTTTTCTTCTCTTTCCAATCTTCTTCTCAATAAAAGGACAGCTGCAAGAATTCCGATCATGGAAGGAAGCATAAAATATTCCGCACCAAACACTATGAGACACAAGAGTGAAACTCCAACTCCCCAAACTGCCGAAGTATGGTTCTTCTCCTTCAGCCACTGTTCCATAAAAATCACAACAAACATCGCAGTCATGACAAACTCAAGCCCCTCTGTATTAATTGGAAGCAGTGATCCGAAAACACTGCCCAGCGACGCTCCCACAATCCAATACACCTGATTGAGCAGCGTCACAAAAAACATAAACCATCCATGATCAACATCCTCCGGTATTTTTGCCGTATAGTTTACAGAAAAGCTCTCATCGCACATTCCAAAAATTAAATAATATTTCTTCCATCCTGTATTTTGAAAACGATCCAGCATTGAAATTCCGTAAAACAAATGTCTTGCATTTAAAATCAGAGTCATCATCAAAACATGGATTGGATGAAAAGATTCAAGGAGAAGATTTGCCACGACGAATTCTGCTGAACCGGCAAAAATTGCCGCGCTCATTATCATCGGATAGTAAAAGGGAAAGCCAAGAACATTCATATAAATTCCATAGGTCGTTCCCAGAAATAAAAATCCTGCCATAATCGGAAGCGTATGCGGAAATGCTGCCCGCAGCGCTTTTTTTCTCATAAAATATATTCCTCACAGCTTTCTAATAAATGAAAATGACAAAGCGCTTTCTGAACTCCGTCTTCACTGACGCCTGTCGTTACATAATCTGCGCACTGTTTTACTTCATCCTCTGCATTTCCCATGGCAACTCCTATCCCGGCATACTTTAACATCTCCATATCATTTTCTCCATCGCCAAATGCCATGATTTCTTCTCTGCCAAATCCATAATGTTCCAGTATTTTCTCAATTCCAGAGACCTTCCCCCCTTCTTTTGGAATGATATCAAATCCATAAGAATTCCAGCGGCTCATCTTGCAATGAGATAACGATTTTAAAAGTTCTTTCGCCTCGTCCTCCCCCAGATAAATCACAAACTGACTGATGACATCCCCCTGATATTTCCCAATATTAGGGATTGACGTGGATATCTCCTGTTGTGCTGTGCGTACTCTGTCATTGACCTTATTTATATACATTCGGTCTTTTTCTATTATCATTACAGGAACTTCTTTCTTCTCAAATTCCCACAGCAATTTCTTCACATCTTCTGAATGTATGGCTCTTTGATCCAATACTTCCCCATCCTGATCCAGACAAATCTGACCATTCAAAATAATATAGCCATCAAATTCCAGTCCTTCCAACGGAAGATCAAAAAATTCTGTTGTATGCCGTCCCGTTGCCATAAAAATTTTAATTCCCTGCCGGCGCAGCTGCATCAATGCTTTTTTGGTACTCTCCGGCACCATTCCCAATTCATGTGACAGAAGTGTTCCGTCGACATCAAAAAAAACCGCTTTTATCATTGGATTCCTTTCTTTTTCGAGCAATGCATCATACTCAAAGTATTCATTTTGAACAACCAAAAAGCATAGAGATCTTCCGATCTCTACACTTTCTTCTCCCTCAAACAGATTTTCATTGCTTTTTTATACTTCGCAAACAGCTACAATTTTATATTCCTGCGGAATTCCATAAGTATTTTCCACCGTTCCAAGCTTCCACTGTATCTGACACAAACTCTGTTCGATCACTCCTTCAAAATACAGCATTGCAATTCCGGCATCAATCTGTTCTTCGTACTCGTTGGTTTCCTTATCATCTCTGACTGTTAAAATAATTTTAGCGCCGTCTATGATGAACCTCCATGGCTGACGATTTAAAGTCGAAGGAGCTCTTCTGGCATAATCCATCGGATCGTATAGAGCACGCTCTGTCAATGTATCTACATCTGCTTCTTCTCCCCATCGGTCCACAAAAACCATCTTTTGAAGAGGCATTCTTCCAGCTCCTTCCAGTGATTTCTTCTTCATATCTGCCTGCGTATAATTTCCTCCGGTCTGCATTCCTCCGGTTGTGATTTTCCTCTGCTTCTTTCCATAACCCAGCGCAAGAATTCCCACAACTTCTTTATCTGTCACGATATTCAGTTTATGAATGACCGTTTTGCTGTCCTCAAACGTAATCCAGCAAGAATCAACTCCGAGTTCATGAGCCTTCAGACAAATTCCCTCTCCGACATAGCCCGCATTTTCAATAAAGTGCTCTTTCTTTTCTGATAATAAAATCGCATAATGAGGCGCATCAATCAAAATTCCCTGATATCCTGCAAACCCATCCAACTGCCGATACACTACATCATGATCCATAAATCGAATATCAACTGCAATGTCCTCCACAAGCTTGGGGCAGGTTTTCGCATAATCCCGAATCTCCTTGGCTGTCTTTGCATCAATGCTCTTGTCTTTGTAATCGCGCACAGAATATTTATTTGCAATCGTTTGTCTATAGTCCATCGTATAATCCCCCTTTGATTCAAATCATTTCTTTGTTGATAGTATAACAGAATCAGATCAACAAGTCCACAGAAACTGCCTGGTTGCCGATTTCTTCCCGTTTACCAAAGCTGCATCATATGCTGCAGTCCAAGAGACACCGCTGTAATTCCTGCCCAGCAGCAAAAGCCTAAAAGAATTGGTCTTCCGCCGTTTTTTATCAGCTTTCCAAGATTTGTATGAAGTCCAATGGCGCCCATCGCCATCACAATAAAGAGTTTTGATAAATTTTTTAAAGGAAGAAACACTTCTGCCGGTACTCCTGCTGCCATCGCTATGGTTGTCATCAGACTGGCTCCCATGAAAAACAGAATAAAGAACGGAAAAACTTTTTTCAGCGAAACACGTTCGCTTTTTTTCATCTCAGCTTTTCTGACTCTTAAAAATGCCAGAACCAGCGTAATCGGTATAATCGCCAGTGTCCTCGTAAGCTTTACAGTCACTGCCTTATCCAAAGTCTGGCTTCCGAGATGATACATACTGTCCCAAGTGGAGGCCGCTGCGGTTACCGAAGACGTGTCATTGACTGCGGTTCCCGCAAAAATTCCAAAGGCTTCCCCGGAAGTTGTAGAAAATCCAATGGCCCCTCCAATGGCAGGAAAAATTAAGGCCGCTAAAATATTAAACAAGAAGATCACAGAAATTGCCTGGGCGACCTCTTCTTCATCTGCATCAATGACAGGAGCTGTGGCAGCAATGGCAGAACCGCCGCAAATGGAAGATCCCACACCAATCAACGTTGAAATATTTCCCGGAATATGCCAAGCTCTGTGAAGCACATAGGCAATCACCAGCGAGGTAGTGATCGTACAGAAAATAATCGGAAGAGATTGCCTCCCTGTCTCAAAAACCACTCTTAAATTCATTCCAAATCCAAGCAAAATCACCGCATACTGCAATATTTTTTTCGATGTAAATTTGATGCCGCTCTCAAAATCCTGATGCTTTTTTATCAATGATGCAAACAGCATACCAATGAGAATTGCAAATACCGGTCCTCCCACAACCGGAAACAAATCTCCCAAAATTGCAGCCGGAATTGCCAAAAGGAAACATAACAGAATTCCTTTTCCGTTTTTCTTTATCTTATTCATATTTTTCCTCCTTCAGCCATCATAAGTCTTATGGCTACGATATAGTATATTCTCTTTTGTCTTAAAACAAGAAATCGCAGATGGAACTTTATAAAAAATAACGCTGTTTTTTCTGCCTGTTTTTGAGCCACAGAAACGCAAGAAGACAAATCATAACAGAAAGTAAAGAGCCTGCCGGCGCCGTAAGTCCCATCGGAAGCAATGTATCTGCAAAATATTTTGATGTAAAATAGGCTCCTGGAATCCGTACCAGAAGAATTGACATTATATTATGGAAAAAGGATATTCCGGACAGCCCATAGGCACAGAAATATCCGCTAAAACTAAAATGTATTCCTGCAAACATACAGTCCCATATATAGCCCCGGAGATATTGGCTTCCCAGCAAAATCACTGCCACCTCTGTGGTAAACAGACCGACTGCCCAGCCGGAAAAAAACTGAATTAAAGTGGAAATTGCCAGCCCAAATCCGGCAGAAATAAAAATTGCGTAACGCAGAGTCAAAGCTGCTCTTTGATGCTTTCCCGCACCAATGTTTTGTGCTGCCAGTGCGGACACTGCGGAGAGCATCGTCGACGGCACTAAAAACAAACCGCTGATAATTTTTTCCACAATCCCAACGGCAGCAGCATCGTTGAGTCCTCTGCGATTGGCAATGATTGTAATCAGGATAAAAGAAATCTGAATGCATCCGTCCTGAAGGGAAACCGGAACTCCAATCTGCAAAATTTCACCAATTGTCCGGGATTCTGGTTTGAAATCTTCTTTCTTAAGCGCCCATCCCATTTTCTTCTTTCGGATTATACCAAGAGCCAAGAGAACACTGATTGTCTGAGATAACATCGTACCCCATGCCGCCCCGGCAGCTCCAAAATGAAATCCCCCAATGAACAAATAATCCAATACAATATTGACACCGCAGGCAACGGCAATAAAGTACATTGGACTTTTTGAGTCTCCCATGCCCCGGAAAATGGCGCTGATTAAATTATAAGCTGTAATAAAAGGAATCCCGGAAAAACAAATCATTAAATAAAGTCTGGTTCCAGCTGCCGCCTCGTCTGGTGTTGACATTACCGATACGATGGGATCTACAGACCATAAGAAAACGATCATAAGAAGTATTGAAATTCCCATAAACAGTGTTATGGTATTTCCGATGACTTTGGATGCCTTTTTTTTGTCCTGTGCACCGATTGCTTTTCCAATGGTAACGGTCGTTCCCATGGCAAGCCCCACAATCATCACCGTCAGCATATGCATGACCTGACTTCCAACCGAAACCGCTGTAGTACTTTCCACTCCATAAAATTGACCAATAATAAACAAATCTGCCATCCCATATAATGTCTGCAAAAAATACGACAATAGGAACGGCAGAGAAAAGTAAACAATATTTTGAAACACACTTCCCGAAGTTAAATTCTTTTGCATCAATCCTCTCTCCTTCCATTTTCCCATTTTAATACATAAAAAATGTATTTTCAATGAGAAAATCCTTTCATATTTTGAAAGATGGGAGTGTTTCGGGAATCCGTTTCAACTTACAATCCCAATCCCATACATACTCTGACGGCATATCTGCGTTCAGAGCATGAGCCAGTTCCTGGTTTCTGAGAGCTTCCTGATACCCCTTTAGCGCAGCAAACGGTATAAATTGCTTTGCTCTCTGCCGTTGGTGCATACGTTTTTTATTCCCCACTGCTGTGTCCTCCAATTTGCTGATTCCTTTCCATTCCAGTTGCATATTTTTGAAGGTTCATTCCTTTTAAGAGCGCATTTTTCCCATATTTCTTTTTCATTTTTAATACAGCTTCCTGCAGTCGCTGTTCCTTCTCAGCTTCCGCAGGGTCTGTAAATATATCGTATTGCTGGTACTCCTTTTGCGAAAGGCGAAGATATGTGAGATGAATCCGGCGTATCGGCGTGTGCTGATCAACCAGTTGCTCATAGAGATCGGAAACTGCCTGAATCATTTGTTTTGAAGAATTGGTTGGAACATTCATTGTGGCAGTTCCATGAGCAGGTTTTTTGGGGAATTGTCTGCTGTACGCCACATGCAGTGTCAGAGCATCTGCCGCCAGATGTTTTTCCACCAATTCCAGACAAAGCGTATCTGCCATTTCCTTCACAATCAGACGGGCATGTTCAAAGGTATAATTACATGGAAGTATCTGACTGCTGGAAATAGAATTCGTTTTCGGCGCATACGCTTTAATGTCAGCCATGGTCACAGATTCCCTGCCCCACGCATGATCAATCAGCAATTCTGCATCAATCCCAAACAGACGATACAGCATTTTTTCATCTGCACAGGTAAGATCTCTCATTGTCATAATACCGACAGCATTCAATTTTCTTGCCGTTCCCTCTCCAATGCGCCAGAAATCTGTCAGAGGTCTGTGGTCCCACATCCGCTTTCGATAAGATTCTTCGTCCAGACTTCCGATTGAACTCTCGGTGTGTTTTGCAATAAGATCCATTGCAATTTTGGCAAGATAGAGGTTACTGCCGACACCTACCGATGCAATGATTCCCTTGGAATCATAAATATCTTTTTGGATCAATCTTCCCAGTTCTTCCGGAGACATCCGATACATAGAAAGATAATCGGTTACGTCCATAAATACTTCGTCAATGGAATAAACATGTATATCTTCTTTGGAAATATAGTTCAAATAGATTCCATAAATCTCAGCAGAATATTTTATGTAAAGCGCCATTCTCGGCGGAGCCATAATATATTGGATGTTATCGGGAATTTGAAAAACTCTGCACCTGCCGGGAACTCCCAGCCTCTTCATCGCAGGGGAAACGGCAAGACAAAGTGTCTGTAATGACCGTTTGGGATCTGCCACAACAAGATTTGTTTTTTCTGGATTTAATCCCCGCTCCCGGCATTCCACAGAGGCATAAAAGGATTTTAAATCAATGCAAAGATAAGATCTGTTTCTTTTCAATAAACTCACCTCCCAAAAACATAGTACAAGAACAAACGTTCTGACTCAAGAAGTAATTTTTCCCATTTTTATGACAAAAAGAATGCAGTAGCTTTTCCTTCGATTTTTGTTTATAATAGTTTTAGAATCTAACCAAACACCTCACAGAAAGGAGTCTTATGCTTTTAAAAGACAAATGCGCAATGATAACGGGATCAACCAGAGGAATTGGATACGCCATTGCTGAAAAATTTCTTCAAAATGGCGCCTGCGTTGCCATCTGCGGTTCCAGACCTGAGACAGCGCAAAAAGCCTATCACCAATTGGCAGCATCGTATCCAGAAGCGAAACTTCTCGCACTCTCTCCGGATTTAAATGATCCAAAATCTGTAGAAGAAGCCATGAAAACAGTGAAAAAAACCTTTGGCTCTCTGGATATCTTGGTCAATAATGCCGGAATCTCTGCCAGAGAATCTATTTATGATTATGAACCATCTCAGTTTAAAAAAATTCTTGACTTGAATGTCAACTCTGTTTTTATATGTGCACAGGCTGCCGCCAGAATTATGAAAGCACAAAAAAGCGGTGTCATTCTCAACACCAGCTCTATGGTCAGTATTTACGGTCAGCCTTCAGGAGTTGGATATCCGGCATCAAAATTTGCCGTAAATGGTCTTACAAAATCTCTTGCAAGGGAGCTGGGCCCAGATCATATTCGCGTCAATGCAGTTGCCCCGGGAATTACAAATACGGATATGATGCAGGCTGTTCCAAAAGAAATCATTGATCCGTTAATTCAATCCATCCCGCTGCGCAGAATCGGAGAACCGGAGGATATCGCCAATGCGTTTTTATATCTTGCAAGCGACATGGCATCTTATGTAACCGGAGTAATCTTATCTGTAGACGGAGCCGCAATGACATAAAAATCAACCGAATCTCCGGCATTTCACAAGCCGGAGATTCTATTGTATTATAAATTCAGCTGATTCATCGGCGGAAAGCACTGATGATCCCTGCAAACATAAAACGTAGTTTTGGAATTCAGCAAAGGGTATTCTTTTGTGGGATGCTCCATCACTATGATATTGGCATTCACAG
>CAJMHU010000018.1 GCA_905213305.1 uncultured Anaerostipes sp. | reverse complement strand
CGATTTATTGAAAATGGTCATGTTTATTTTGTACTATTTATATTCTAACACCAACGCTGTATCGCTTCTGGGAAAAAGATCTCTATGAAGAACTGTATCAAAAAGGAGATCTTGTGGTGAATCTGGCGTCAGAGGAATATGCAAAAACCATCCGCAGATACCTAAGACCGGAAGATCCTTTTCTGGATGTGGAGTTTTTAACTATGAGAAACGGAAAATTAAAAACCATTGTGGCGTGGGCAAAGATGGCGAGAGGTCAGATGGTTCGGTATATCGTGAAGAACCGCATAGAGACACCGGAACCGCTGAAAGAATTTCAATGGGATGGCTATCGGTTTGAACCGTCACTTTCTCATGGGAAAAAATATGTCTTTACAAAAAGTTAAAAACCGAAGAAGGAAAGTGAGAACTTTTCCATATCATAACAAAAGGTGTTCAGCGGAAAATCCGCCGGACACCTTTTTGCAAAAGTAATATCTATAAGTTTATGTTAAAGCTTTTCACCAGTCAAAAGTTCGTATGCCTGCAGGTATTTTTGGATGGTTTTGTCAACGATATCCTGAGGAAGCTTCCAATCATGGTCATTTTGCTTCAGCCAGTCGCGGGCAAACTGTTTGTCGAAGGAAGGTTGTCCATGACCTGGTTCATAACCCTCTGCCGGCCAAAAGCGGGAGCTGTCTGGAGTCAGCATTTCATCCCCAAGAACAATCTCTCCATTTTCATCTAAACCAAATTCAAATTTTGTATCGGCAATGATAATGCCGCGGCTCAAAGCGTAATCTGCGCATTTTTTATAAAGAGCAATGGTATAGTCGCGAAGCTTTTCTGCGTATTCCTGTCCTTTTCCAGGAAATTGTTTTTCCAACACATCAATGCTTTGCTCAAAGGAAATATTTTCATCATGATCGCCAAGCTCTGCTTTGGTAGACGGTGTGTAAATTGGTTCCGGGAGCTTATCAGATTCCTTTAATCCTTCCGGAAGCTGAATTCCGCATACCGTTCCATTATCCTGATAGCTTGCCCAGCCGCTTCCGGTAATGTATCCGCGCACAATGCATTCAACCGGCAGCATTTCTAACTTGCGGCACATCATGCTGTTTCCGTCAAAACGATCCTGCTGGAAAAATTCCGGCATATCTTTGACATCGACAGAAAGCATATGATTCGGAAGAATATCTTCTGTCATATCAAACCAGAATTTAGACATTTGTGTTAAAACGGTTCCTTTTTTTGTGACATCATTTTTTAAGATAACATCAAAACAACTGATGCGATCTGTTGCAACCATGATCAGGCTGTCGCCATTGTCATAAATCTCACGGACTTTGCCTTCTTTGATTGGTTTCATTTCTTTCATTATTTTTACCTCGCTGATTTGTAATTAAAAAGTTATGGGAGCACCTTTTTTGAAAAATATTCTCTCACCAGGCGGGCAACCGTTCCCGATAACAGGAACAGGGCAATCAGGTTCGGAATGGACATCAAGCCATTAAAAGTTTCTGCAATACTCCAGAGCATGCCGAGATCAACAGTAGCGCCGAGAACAGCTACCAGAGAGTAGACGACCATAAATGGTTTGATTATTTTCACAGAGAACAGGAATTCGATGCAGCGTGCCCCGTAAAGACCCCATCCAATGATGGTAGAAAAAGCAAAGCAGCACAGTGCAACCGCTGTAAAAACAGAAATCCAGTTTCCGTAAGTTGCAGTAAATCCTGATATTGTAAGTTCTGCACCGGCATCAACACCGTAGGTAATTGGAACCTGACTGCATAAAATTACAAGGGCAGTCATCGTACAGATAAGGATGGTGTCAGTGAATACTTCAAAGATACCGAATAATCCCTGTTTTACCGGTTCTTTGGTATCTGCACAGGCGTGTGCGATGGAACCGGTACCAAGACCGGCTTCATTGGAAAAAATTCCTCTGGCAACTCCTTTTTTCATGCTCAGGAAAAAGCTTCCGACCAATCCTCCGGTGACAGAAGAGGGATGGAACGCTCCGTTAATTATAGAATACAAAACTTCCGGGACTTTTTCAATATGAAAAATGATCACTCCGAGAGATAAAAGAATATAAATAATTGCCATAAACGGAACGAGTCGTTCTGTAACCTGTCCGATTCTTTTGACGCCGCCCAAAAGGATCAATCCCACAAGAACGGCACAAAGAATGCCGATGATCAGATTGCTTGCAGGGAGTGCCGCATCAGAAATGAGGTCAAAATTTAAAAGAGCGGAGTTCACTGCAGTGGTAATTGTGTTGACCTGGGTTGCATTTCCGGTTCCGAAGACAGTTAAGATACCGAAGGCAGAAAAAAGATATGCAAGCCAGTGCCAGCGCTTGCTCAGACCGTTTTTGATGTAATACATTGGTCCGCCAACGTAATCTCCCTGAGGATTTCGTTCTCTGAAATGAACAGCCAGAGTAACTTCCGAAAATTTAGTACACATTCCAAGAAATGCAGAAACCCACATCCAGAAAACCGCACCGGGACCGCCTATGGCGATGGCGCCGGCAACTCCTGCAATATTTCCTGTACCAACGGTTGCAGCCAAAGCCGTACAAACAGCTTGAAATGGGGTCATGGAACCTTCGCGGGCAGTTTGCTTCTGGAAAATTCGTCCGATGGTTTCTTTGAGCGCATAGGGAAATTTACGAATCTGGAGAAATCTTGTCCGAAAACTTAATAAAAGTCCGACGCCGATAATACAGACCATAGCGGGAACTCCCCAGATAAAGTTATTGACAGTATCATTGATTGATTTTATGATTTCTAACATAGAGGAACCTTTCTAAAGTGTTCTATTGATAGATCTGCAAACACAGATACATAAGGGATCATAGCATATTTTCCCAAAAAAGTACAGACATCGGAGGATAGAGAAAATGAAGTTTTACTTTGCGCCAATGGAGGGAATTACAATTTATCATTATCGAAACGCCTATGAAGAATGTTTCGGAGAAATTGATAAATACTTTACACCATTTCTTATGCCCAACGGCAGGAGAACCTTTCGGACAAGAGAGCTCCTGGATGTTTTGCCGGAAAATAATCCGGGAATTCCTTTGGTTCCTCAAATACTGACAAAGAAACCGGAGGAATTTGTAAAAGCTGCAAAAGAGCTGAAGATCATGGGATACGATGAGATTAATTTGAATGTCGGCTGTCCGTCCAAAACAGTGGTTTCCAAAGGAAAAGGATCTGGTTTGTTAAAAGATCTGGAAGCGCTGGATGTTTTTTTGACAAAGATTTTTGACGCGCTGGATATGAATATTTCTGTGAAGACAAGGGTTGGAATGGCGGATCTTAAAGAGTTTGAAGAAATTTTAGAAATTTATAATCGGCATCCGCTGCATGAATTGATCATTCATCCGAGGCTTCAGAGAGAATTTTATAAAGGGAAGCCTCATTGGGATTGTTTTCAGAAGGCCACTGCCATCAGTCGTCATCCGCTGTGTTACAATGGGGATATTGTAACAGCGGATGACTACAAACACCTGACGGAACAGTTTCCGGATTTGAAATGTGTTATGATTGGCAGAGGCTTATTAAGAAATCCATCCCTGATTGGATGGATTCAAAGAGGAGAACCTTTGTCCAAACGAAAGCTGAAGGCGCTGCATGACAGAGTCTATGAAGCATATGGGAAGTCTTTATCCGGCGAAAAAAATATTTTGTTTAAAATGAAAGATTTTTGGAGCAATCCTGTGACAATTTTTACAAATTATGAAAAATACGAAAAGAAAATTCGTAAGTCTCAAAATCTCAGAAGCTATGAAAAAGCTGTGGAATCGTTATTGGAGGAACAGGAAATTCATCTGTCAGTCTAGGATTCCATTGTTTGATCCGTCTTGGAGGATCCATCCTGAGCTTTGAGAGCTGCCATTGTAATATAGTTATAGGGCTGATTAAAATGGGGAAGGAAAAACAAATCAAAAAGTTTCAAGTTATCAATGGTTACATGCTCCTGAATTGCCATCGAGAACAGATGAATCGCCATGGAAATGTCATATTCAGAACACAGCTGGGCGCCGAGAATACGGCGGCTTTTTTTATCGTATACAATCCGTATGGCTACTTGATAATTTTCGGTTTCCATAAAGCTGGCTTTTTGATAATCTTCATAATCTGCAGCCGCGGCATCATAGCCAAGCTTTTTTGCTTTTTTTAGAGATAATCCTGTGCTGACCATTTTGAGATCCCAGATACTAATGCCGTTGGAACCTTGTACTCCCGGAGATTCTATGCATGTGCCGCAGGCGTTGTGTGCAGCGATCATACCGGAGCGGACTGCATTGGTGGCAAGGGCGATGTAGTCTGTTTGCTGTGTGGCATTGTTATAAACGGTGGCACAGTCTCCGATGGCATAGACATCCTTCACACTGGTCTCCTGTTTTTGATTTACCAGATAGGCGCCATTTTGGAATTTTTCCAGAATGCCGTCTCCGAGCCATGTATTTGGACGGAAACCAACACAGAATACAGCCAGATCAGTAGCATAAACATTTTGATTTGTAATCACTCTCTGTACGGTTTTGTTTCCTTCCAATCGTTCGACATTTTCTTGAAATGCCAGATGAATTCCATGAGAACGCAGCTGTGTTTCCATTCTTCGGGAGAAATCGGCATCATAGTAGGCTGAGAGACAGGTGGAAGCAGAGTCGATTAAGGTGACTTTTTTTCCATTTCTCGCAAAAGCCTCGGCAAGTTCTACGCCGATGTAACCGGCTCCGATGACGGTAACATTTTGAATTGCCGGATTTTCTAATTTTTTTATGACATCCTGGGCATTTTGATATAATTTTACAAATTGAACATTCTCAAGGTCCATTCCCGGGATTGGAAGGGAGGTAGGAATGGAGCCTGTAGCAAGAATCAGTTTATCGTAGCATTCTTCATAATAATCTCCGGAGGAACATTTTGCTTTGACAACCCTGCGGTTAAAATCAATGGCGTTCACACGGGTATTCATATGAACAGCAGCGCCTTTTTGCTCCAGCAGTTCTTTATTTGAATAAAACAGTCCGTCCGGACCGGAAATTTGACCGCCAATCCAAAGAGCCATGCCGCAGCCTAAAAAACTGATATTAGAATTGGCATCAAATGCGGAAACTTCTACATCTTTATAAGTATCAAGGATTGTATTTAAAGCAGCCGTACCGGCATGGTTGGCGCCGACGACAATAATTTTTTGTGACATTATTATAATTCTCCTTTTCTAGATCTAAAGAGAGTATTGCCGGATTTTTCAAAAAAATACAGAGCATTTTTGGGTACTGAAAAATTTCTTTGACGTTTTTTGTTATAATGTTATAATATAGATAACGGCAATGTGAAAGTACAGGAGGATTTTGCACAATATGGGAAAATATGATTTGAAAAGCGGAAAGGGTGAAAATCCGTTATATGCACAGATCAAAGAGATTCTGTTATCGGAGATTGAATCCGGCGTTTATAAGGATAAGATTCCTACAGAGAAAAAACTTCAGGAATTATTTCATGTCAGCAGAATTACGGTTCGCCAGGCGCTGGATGAATTGGTAAGCGAGGGATATTTGATTCGGGAACGGGCAAAAGGAACTCGGATTCTAAAAGAAAAGATTACGGAAAATCTGAATACATTAAGTAATTTTACCAATGAGATGAAGCAGAAAAAAATTGAATATACAATACATTCCATCAATATTTCCATCGAGAAAGCTTCCAAACTTGTTGCAGAAGCTTTAGGCATTGAAGAGGGAAAGAATGTTTATTTGCTGCATCGTGTATACTATATTGACGGAGAACCTTTCTGCAGTTTGAGCAGTTATCTTCCGTCCGCTTTAAACTTAAGTGTGGACGAGGAAGTTTACCGGGGGTCTTTGTATGAATATCTGGAACGGGAGAAAGGGATTGTGGTCAGCAAATCCTACGAAGATATTGAAGTTGGATTTGTTGACAAAGAAATTAGTGAGGATTTAAAAATTCAGCAGGGAACAGCAGTGTTGCTGCGTTCCAGAAGATCTTTTGATCAGAATGGAAACCATGTGGAATATGTGCGTGCATATTATAAAGCGGATAAATACAAGTATTCGTTGGTTTTGACAAAATAAAGAAGAAAAGAGATTGTCAGTGCGACAGTCTTTTTTTTGTGTGATATAGGAAAGTTCTGACTTTCCTATATCACAAAAACGCTCCTCTCTTATTTTTAAAAAATCTATTGACAATTATTTGTCATAACATTATAATGAAATAAAAATAAAGGTTATAACAATATGATGTATAAGGAGGATGAAAATGTATTTTCAGGGAAGACAGGCAAATTATGATAAGTATCCGTGTCTGGAAATAAACGATATGGAAGGAGAGGCGTTTGAAAATGCGGATTCTGTCATCAGAGAGTTACATCAAAAAATAAAAGATCTGGGAAAAGAGAAAACAGTTGTTGTTTTTGATTATTATCATGGGGTCCGACAATCCGAAATTGAGATGATCATCCAAGGACTCTATCCGGATGAAACAATTTTTTGTGAAGAAGCGAAATGGGAAGAAGAAGTCCTGAAACTAAAATTAGAATATAACATTACAGATGACAGAGTATTTGGCGTTTTAGGAACACAAGGGATGGAAGATTTTTATGATGCGTCCAGAGTTGAAGAACTGCGTCAGAAGATCGAAGCGTTTGACTGCGGTTTGATAGTAGTTTACGGAATCGGGGCGGCGCTGTTTACAGAAGCAGATTTGTTGGTGTACGGAGATATCAGCCGATGGGAGATACAGCTTCGATATCGAAGTGGTGAACTGGATAACTGGGGGGCTGGAAACTATGAGGAAGAGATTCTAAGAAAATACAAACGCGGCTATTTTGTAGAATGGAGAATGCTGGACCGTCATAAAATGAGTATTTTTGATCAGATCGATTACTTTTTGGATATGAATCAGACGAACCATCCGAAAATGATGACCAAAAAGGCTCTGAATGAGATGCTTCGGCAATTTGCAGCAAGACCGTTTCGGCTGGTTCCGTATTTTGATGAAGGGATTTGGGGCGGCAGATGGATGGAAGAAGTATGTGGTTTAAAGAGAAAGGAGCATAATTTTGCATGGTGTTTTGACGGGGTCCCTGAAGAAAATGCGATTTGCGGAAAATTCGGCGATGTGACCATTGAGATGCCTGCCATAAATTTGGTAAAAAGGAAACCAAAGGAACTGCTGGGAGCCAAAGTGTTTTCACGTTTCGGGGCAGAATTCCCAATTCGTTTTGATTTTCTGGATACCATGGGCGGAGGAAATCTGTCGCTGCAGGTACATCCTTTGACAGAATATATCCAGCAAAATTTCGGGATGCATTATACTCAAGATGAAAGCTATTATATTTTAGACGCCGGAGAAGGGGCCTGCGTGTACCTGGGAGTGAAGGACGGCGTTACAGAAGAAGATTTGATTCCGGCATTAAAACGGGCAGAAACCGGAGAGGAAATATTTGATGATACCAAGTATATTAATAAAATTCCGATTCAGAAACATGATCATATTCTAATTCCGGCAGGTACAATTCACTGTTCCGGAAGTGAGGCAATGGTATTGGAAATCAGCGCCACCCCTTATATTTTTACGATGAAATTATGGGATTGGGGCAGAGTCGGTCTGGATGGCAAACCACGTCCGATCAATGTAGACCGGGGGGCAGATTCCATTCAATATGACAGAACCACCGACTGGGTCAAAGAGCATTTGGTAAGTCCTGTCAAAACTTTGGAGAAAACCGAGCATTGCACAGTAGAACAGACCGGACTGCATGAATTGGAATTTATAGAAACTACGAGATACTGGTTTGATGCAAAACAGAAATTTTTCTGTGAGGAATCGGTAAATGTGCTGAATTTGATTGAAGGGGAAGAAGCAGTTGTGATTTCTACCGACGGAAGTTTTTCTCCGTATATTGTACATTATGCAGAAACTTTTGTGATACCGGAATGTGTAAAAGAATATGAGATTGCACCGTACGGAAGATCCGAAGGAAAAAAAATTGCAGTGATCAAAGCCAGAGTCAGAGGATAGGAGGAGAAAAATGAACGCAGGATTTCCGTTGAAAGCAGACACAGAAGCCATGGAATTTATTTATGGAGACGGCGTGTTTGGACCTAAAACAGAAAAAAGAAAATTGGATGATATTCGGAAAAGCTTAAGCAACCCGCAGGTAGAAGGGCCAGAGTATGTCTATGCTGTTGCAATGGATGTGGGAAAGGAGGAGCATCAGGAAGATTTAAAAAAGCGAAATTTATTATACGGCGCTATGATTTTTGGAAGCGGAATCCTTGGAGAGGAACCGATTCGCAGTCAGGGGCATATTCACGCGATTTCTCCTTCCTGTCAGGCGTCTACCTGTGAAGTTTATGAAATTTGGCAGGGAGAGGCATACATTTACATGCAGGAAAGTGCAAAAGATAATCCGGGGCGTTGTTTTGCTGTTCATGCCAAAGAAGGGCAGGTTGTTATTGTACCGCCTGGATGGGCGCACTGTACGATCAATGCGGATCCAATCAAACCGATGCTGTTCGGAGCATGGTGTGTCAGAGACTATGGGTTTGAGTATAAGGAAATCAGAGAGCACGGAGGTGTTGCCTATTTTCCGAAGGTAAAAGATGAAAAAATAGTATTTGAACCCAATCCATCCTATCATACTTCAGATTTTAAAATTGTGGAGGCGCGCAGTTACCCGGAATTTCATCTGACAGAGGGAGTTCCGATTTATACGCAATATGAAAAAGATCCGGAATTGTTTGCTTTTGTTACAAAACCGGAGACAGTGAAAGACATCTGGGAACATTATGAACCGTAAGGCGGCAGACAAAAAATCGGAAGGGAGAAGCTTATGGATGGGAAAAATATGGTCTGGTATTATCACGGAGATGGAATTCAGTCTTTGGGGACCAACGGAGAGCCGCAAATCAGAGAGATGGAATCTCCCGGGAAAGATGAGATACTGGCAAGAGTGGACGCATTGGCGCTTTGCGCATCGGATATTAAAATGATGCGGATGGGAAATGAATATCCACTGTTTCAAGACCGTGATTTTGAAAATGCTCCGGCAGTTTTAGGGCATGAATTGTCATTGACGATTGTGGAAGTCGGGGAAAATTTAAAATCACGGTGGAAACCGGGAATGAGGGTCGGAGTGCAGCCGGATGTCTATATGAATTCTGTCCGGTACTGTATGGGAGTCAACACAGATGGGGGAATGCAGCAATATGTATTATTGAAAAAACCGATCTTTTATTCCGATCAGGGAGAAACCGTATTTCCGGTAAAAGAAGATTTAAGCTATGCGTCGGTGGCGCAGCTGGAGCCAAACGCCTGTGTGGAAGCTGCTTATCGAAGATGGGGAAGAGAAGATTTTAAGCCAGAGGGAGCGCTGCTTCTTTATATCGGGAACGAGGGGGATGAATCTTTTGTTCTTGATAAGGATCTTTGTCATTCAAAGATCTCAGCGTTCATCAAGGGAAAAGCAACAAAAGAATATCCTGAAAATATGAGATGCTTTTCATCTTTGGAAGAGGCAGTTCTATCTGCGGAACATGGATTTCATGATATTTTGATTCTGGGAAACATCGAGGATCAGGAATTGGAGCTGATCCTTGATCATATGAATTCTGATGGGCTGTTTTGTTGGCTTCCGTCTGCTGTCACCGAGCAAAAAGTGCAGGTGGATATTGCAAAAGTCCATTATGGAAAAATCAATTGGCTTGGAACAAATACCAAACGTCTTTCCGATGGATTTCAAAAGGAAAAGCAGAGACATGAGCTGAAAGAAAACGGAAAAATGCTGATTATGGGCGGAGCAGGCGCTATGGGGAGAATCCACACACTGAGGGCGCTGATGATGGAAAACGGACCGAAACTCATTGCTGTAACGGCAAGGGGAATGAATCGCTTGGAATCATTAAAAGAAGACTTTGCACAGATTGCCGCAGAACATGGAAAACAATTAGAGATTGTGGCAACCAGTGAGAAAGGATGGGAGGAACGACTGTATGCTCTTTGCCAAGAGGATGGGTTTGATGACGTGATTGTATCGGCTCCGGGAGTGGAACCGGTGGAGATGGCAGTGCCGTTTTTGAAAAAAAATGGAATGCTTGTTCTGTTCTCCGGGACAAAATACGGCAGCTATGCCCATCTTCCAATCGGATATACAGCGAGCTTTTGCGGAAGAATCAATGCCAGCAGCGGATCTGCTGTGGACGATGAAAAGCAGGTATTGAAAAAAATAGAAAAAGGACAGTATCGGCTGGATCAAAATGTGATGGCTGTGGCAGGCTTCTATGCCTTAAAGGATGCCGTCCAGGCGGTTGCCTGCGGAAGATTTCCGGGAAAAGTCATTGTGTATCCGCAGCTTACTAAATTGCCATTAATCCCTGTAAAGGAAATGGAAACGTATGATGCAGGAATGAAAGAAGTCACGCAGAACGGATGGAACTTGCAGGCAGAGCAGCGGCTTTATGAAATCGAAGGGAAAGGGGCGTTATGTCATGGACGAAAAAAATAAAGTGGTCCACTTTGGATGCGGAGCACTGGGGAGAGGCTTGGTGATTCCTTTGCTGACGGAAAGCGGGAAAGAGGTTACTGCGGTGGATACCAATGAGACGGTCCTGGAAATTTTGAAGGAACAGAAAGGATATGATCTTTTGATTTCCGATCAGGGAATCCTTCGACATATTCCGGTAAGATGTGCTGTTTCTTCAATTACGGAAGGAGAATTACTGCAAAAGGAACTGCGAGAGACATCTGTAATTACCACATCGGTAAAGAGGGAAAATTTAAAGTACCTGGTAAAACCTATTTTAGAGGCATGGGGACAGGAAGATGGCACAGGGAAACTGATTATCTGCTGTGAAAATGTGGAGCATGCAGGCACCTGTTTTCAAAAGCTTTTGATGGAACAGGCGACGGAGAAACAAAAGGAAAATGTAAAGAAGTTTCAAATTCCAAATACCATAGTAGACCGGATTTGTTCGATGGATTCAGAAGCCGGTTCGGTGGTCAGTGAAAGTTTCTATGAATTAAGTGTGGATCAAAGAGTTGTTCCAGAGACAAAGATCCGCCAAATTGACAGCGTTGATAATATTGAAGGGCATTTTTACCGGAAAAGATATTTACTGAACTCTTATGCGGATGCAGCGTCATTTCTTGCAAAAAAATCAGGATATCATTATCTCTATGAGGCAGTGACAGATACAGAAATTGAGAGAACCATGCAGCCATTTATGGAGCTGTTAAAAAGTCTGCTTCATGAAACTTATCATATACCGGAAGAAGAGCTGGAACAATGGCAGACGATTTACAAACGAAGACTTTCCAACGAAAAGATACCAAGAGAACTTTCTACGGTGGCAAGAAATTTATGGGGGAAATTGGCGCTGGAAGAACGCTTCGTGAAGCCTCTTCTTCAACAAAAAAAGAACGGACATGATATTACGGACGGGTTATATTTTATCAAAACATTGATAGGAACAGAAACAGAAATCGAGGAAATGCCAAAAGATCAGGTACTTCAGAACTTAGAAACACTTTGGGGCATCAATGAAGAAGGAAGCGCTTTATTTCAGGAGTTTTCTGTGATTTATAAAGAAAAATAGGAGGAAAGCAGCTTATGGAAATGATTCGGAAAGAAAATATATGTATTGTGGACGACATTCAGGATAAAAAAGAATGTTTTCACCGTCTGGCATTATTTTTAACAGAACGTGGAGAAATAAAATCGGGAGAAGAAGCCGTTGTAGAACAGGGACTGTGGGAAAGAGAGGGTTTATCTCTGACAGGAATCGGAAATGGGGTGGCGATTCCCCATGTAAAAAGTAATGTGGTGAAGCAGCCAACGGTTATTTTTTTCAAATCCAGGCATCCGATTCATTATGAAGGTCTGGAAGGGAACGAGGTTTCTCTGATATTTATGATTGCGGTACCGGAACATGCAGGAGAAGAGCATTTGAAATATCTTGCAGCGCTTTCCAGGAAGTTGGTAGACGAGGAGTTTGTAGAGCAGCTGAAAAAAGCAGATACCGTTTTAAAGCTTTATGAAATTCTAAAAAAGCTGGATGAAAAAGGAGAAGAAACGATGGAGAGAGCGGAAAAGAAGAGGAAAATACTGGCGGTTACCGCATGCCCAACCGGTGTGGCTCATACCTATATGGCTGCGGAGAATCTTGAAAAAGCAGCAAAGCAGATGGGAATGGAAGTAAAAGTAGAAACCAACGGACAGTCCGGTACGCAGAATCTTTTAACAGAGGAAGAAATTCGAGGGGCAGACGCAATTATTGTGGCAGCAGATACGAAGGTGAAAACGGCAAGATTTAATGGGAAAAGAGTTGTGTTTGCTTCGGTGACTCAGGGAATCAAGGAGCCGGAACGATTAATTGAGCGTGCATTAAAGGCGGAGCTTCACAGAGAAACAGAGGATGACGCCGAGATGGTGACACCAAAACGGGGAATTTATACGCATTTAATGAGTGGAGTATCCAATATGCTTCCTTTGGTTGTAGGCGGAGGAATTTTGATTGCAATCTCTTTTCTGTGGGGAATCAATTCTGCCAATGCGGACAGTGAACAATTTCATCAGATTGCTGCATGGATCAAACAGGTAGGAGATGCGTCCTTTGGCTTAATGCTTCCGATTTTAGCCGGATATATTGCATATAGCATTGGGGATCGCCCGGGGCTGGCGCCGGGCTTGGTTGGCGGAATGTTATCTTATAACGGCGGAAGTGGTTTTTTGGGAGCATTAGCGGCAGGATTTCTGGCAGGGTATGTAGTATTGGGATTAAAGAAACTTTTTTCCGGTCTTCCAAAATCTCTCGACGGATTAAAACCCGTTCTTTTATATCCGCTGCTGAGCATTTTTCTTGTGGGAATGGCGATCGTAGTTGTTTTAAATCCTGTAATGTCCCAAGTGAATGTGGTCATTACCAATTTCTTAAATAATTTGGGCGGCGCCAATCGAATTCTTCTTGGCTTAGTACTCGGTATGATGATGGCTGCCGATCTGGGAGGTCCGATCAATAAAGCCGCGTATGCCTTCTCTATTGCAATGCTGGAATCAGGCAATTATGAGATTATGGGGGCGGTTATGACCAGTGGAATGGTGCCGGCAGTGGGCGTAGCGCTGGCAACCAGTCTTTATAAGAAGAAATTTACAAAAGAAGAACAAAATGCGGCAAAAGCCAACTATATTATGGGATTATCGTTTATTTGTGAGGGGGCGATTCCATATGCTGCGGGAGATCCCAAAGCGATCATTCCATCGCTGATCGCAGGAGCAGGACTGACCGGAGCGCTGTCTATGGCATTTCATGTGGGAGTTCCGGCTCCGCACGGAGGAATTTTTGTTCTTCCGGTAGTACAAAATATCGCAATGTTTTTGGTAGTGATTGCAATCGGAGTTGTTGCAACCGCGCTGCTGATTGGATTATTGAAAAAAGATCTTGTTGACAAAAGCGATTTATCTAACGTATAATAGTTCAATAGGCAATGACGGAGAGAAGTAGCATAACTTATCGTTCCCAGTGAGCAGGAGACAGTGGAAACCCTGTAAAGTGAATTTATGTGAAGAACACTCCTGAGCATCAAGCTGAACGCTGTTAGTTATTAGGTGCGACGTACGTCTGGCGTTAACAGACACACGAGAGAGACTGTGAGAACAGTAAATCAGGTGGTACCGCGGATAGTATCAGTCCGTCCTGAAATTTAATTTCAGGACGGACTTTTTTTATAATATATAGGAAAATAAAAACTTTCCTATATATTATAAAACGCTTTGCTGCATCGTACTGCCTTGAATATTTGAGAATTGAATTTGAAAAAAGGAGAAAGAAAATGTCAGAGATGTACCGGACAAGAACCATGGATCAGATTTCCCAACGTGATATCGGATCTGAATTAAGGATTGCCGGATGGGTAGAAAATATCCGGGATCATGGCGGAGTATCTTTTATTGATTTGCGTGATATGTATGGAGTGATGCAGGTAGTTCTTAGAGATACCAGTCTGCTTGCGCATGTAAGAAAAGAAGAATGCTTGTCAGTTAAAGGTATGATACAGCATCGAGATGAAGAAACTTATAACCCGAAGATTCCAACGGGAACCATTGAGCTGGAAGCTCACAAAATTGATATTTTAGGAAAAGTTTACAGAGATCTTCCTTTTGAGATTGCAACATCCAAGGAAATTCGTGAGGATGTGCGTCTGAAATACCGTTATCTGGATATGAGAAATAGAAAGGTAAAAGAGAATATCTTATTCCGTTCAAAGGTCATTCGATTCCTGAGGGATAAAATGGAGGAACTGGGCTTTGTGGAAATTCAGACACCGATTCTTTGTGCGTCGTCTCCGGAAGGAGCCCGCGATTATGTAGTTCCATCCAGAAGATATAAAGGAAAATTTTATGCGCTTCCTCAGGCGCCGCAGCAATACAAACAGCTTTTGATGGTATCAGGAATTGATAAATACTATCAGATTGCTCCGTGTTTCCGTGATGAAGATGCCAGAGCAGATCGCTCTCCGGGAGAATTTTATCAGTTGGATTACGAGATGAGTTTTGCAACACAGGAAGATGTGTTTAAAGTCGGAGAAGAAGTATTAACAGCGGCATTTAAAAAATTTGCACCGGAGGGAAGTCATATTACGGAAGCGCCATATCCGATTTACAGCTATAAGGAAGCGATGCTTCGGTTTGGCACAGACAAGCCGGATCTTAGAAATCCTCTGCGAATTCTTGATGTCACAGAGTTTTTCCAGAGATGCAGTTTTAAACCTTTTCATGGGCAGACGGTACGTGCCATCAACGTACATGCGAAGCTTTCCAAAGGGCAGCATGAGAAGCTTTTGAAATTTGCACAGTCCATCGGTATGGGTGGACTTGGATATCTGGAAGTCAAGGAAGAAATGAAATATAAAGGACCGATAGATAAGTTTATTCCGGAAGACATGAAAACAGAATTGGCGGAATTGGCAGGACTTCAGGAAGGAGACACCATCTTCTTTATTGCTGCGCCGGAAAAGGCAACTTGTATCTATGCCGGTCAGATTCGTGACGAATTGGGAAAACGTCTGGATCTATTAGAGAAGAATGCATACCGTTTCTGCTATATCAATGATTTCCCGATGTATGAGATTGATGAAGAGACGGGAAAACTTGGCTTTACGCATAATCCGTTTTCTATGCCGCAGGGGGGATTGGAAGCGCTGAATACGAAAGATCCGCTGGAATTGCTGGCATATCAGTATGACATTGTCTGCAATGGAGTCGAGTTATCTTCCGGAGCTGTGCGGAATCATGATATGGAAATTATGGAAAAAGCATTTGAGATTGCCGGATATCATAAAGAAACCTTAAAAGAGAAATTTGGCGCGTTATATAATGCATTCCAGTTTGGAGCTCCTCCTCATGCAGGAATGGCGCCGGGAATTGATCGTATGATTATGCTGCTTCGCAATGAAGAAAATATTCGTGAAGTGATTGCATTCCCGATGAGTGGAACGGCACAGGATTTAATGTGCGGAGCGCCCAATGAAATTACGGAACAGCAATTAAGAGAAGTTCACATCAAGGTAAGAGACTAGAAATTATAAAGAAAACAAGGAGTTACAGATTAAAGCGGCGGAATGCTTTGACTGCAACTCCTTTTTATTTGTGATAGTGATGAGCCAAAGTCCGGACTTGTCCGGGACCTTGACGCCCGCTTACTTTCTAAAAATTTCCTGCCAAATAAAAATGCTCTGCAGGGATGTACATCATGTGCAGAAGAAAGCTGCTATTTTAAAATGATCAGCCAAGTCTCTGGTTTTCTGCTGATAAGATATTCTTTGATTATGTGATATTGATGCTTTGGGGCAAATGTTTGGATGTATTCACGGTTTCTTGTGTACAAAATTATAGTGCCCTCCGGTGTCAGATGTCGTCTGGCAAACGGAAAGAAGTTTCGATAAATATGATAGATTTCCGCTTCTGATTTTTTTCCTGTGGCGTAAGGCATTTCTGTAAAAATTTCATCAAAGGCATACGAATGGGTAAAAGTAAAACAATCTTTATTGATATAATGAATTACTTGTCCTGCGTTTTCCGTATTTCGGATGGCTTTTTCGATTGCTTCGGGAGAATGATCGATTCCGTAAGAAGTATTTGCTTTTCTGACCTTCTGACGTTCAATGAGCATCGTGCCGACTCCGCAGAAAGGGTCAAGAACCTGTGCGTCGGCAGCCATTTCATCTTTTGCAAGTTCCACCAGAAGCGCTGCATTGACAGGTTTGATGCTGGTAGGAATAAATTCTGTTCGATAGGCAAAGCGATGATCCTTTAGCGTATGAAATTTTGTCAGTAAATAGAAAGTGCCGGATGCGCCCTCAATCAATCGAAATTCTAATTCATAATGTGAGGTGGAATTTATGAGCTTTCTCTGCGTAGAAGCTTCTAAGGCTGCCGCTGTTTTCTGGGCAAAACGACTGCGGTCCGAGAGAGACATTTTGCTTCGGATGTCGAGCCGAAAGAAAAACGGAAACTCTCCGTCGTGAGTGCGCAGCAGAAGTTCTAAAAGGTCAGATTTGGCAATGGTTTTGCCAATTACAGCCGGATCCGGCTTGCAGGAAGTCATGCCGGGAATCTGAAACAGGAGTTCCTGCCAGGTCCGGATGGACAGCAGTCGATTTAAGTGATTGGTTTTAACCTGAACTCCGAGACGGGAAGACGAAGCATGAGGATCGGCAATTTGCTGCTGAGTTATTTCCGGAAAAAAAGGATTGGTTCGGAGGAGGCAGTGGAAGGTCTGACGTCCACTGTGAAATGAATGTCCTGCCTGAGGTTCCAGGGATTGAATGCAGTCGGACAGGGCATGAAGCTCTTTTTGAATATGCTTTTGTTCCTCCGGCGGAGCCTGATAGGAGGAAAGTGTTTGGAACCGTTGTTTGAGAGCAGACAAATAGGGGGAAGCATCCATGGAACGCAATGCAGTTAAATAAGCGTCTCTCACAAAAAGTGTAGTTTCTTGTTGGTAAGCGGAAAACAAAGGGTCCATGCAGGAACATAATTTTAATTCTCCAATGAGAAGAGCGGCATTTTTTCTGGTTTTTGGATCCTCGCTGGATAAAAAGCCGGCAAGGGATAGACTACCAGCCTCAATCCATGAAAGAAGCAGTTTCTTTTTGTCAGGGTCCTTGATTTCCTGACGCAGTCTGCTTAATGTCTGACGAACTTCCATAGAGTGATTTAACTTTTGACATAAACGATTGATCATAAGTACAAATTCCTTTTTTTCTTTAGTATACCACACAAAAATACAGATTTTAAATAAAATGGACGAGGATTGTGATAAAATAAAAAAGAGGAGGATATGATAAAAAATGTTAAAGATCAACAGAGCGCAAATGGAGGATCTGAATGCCATCATGCGATTGATGGAAGAGGCGAAATGCCTTGTAAAGGACCCTGTCTGGTTTGCGGCGGATGATGCTGCTTATGTGAGGAGGAGAATCAACGATCAGGGATTTATATTAAAAGCTTCTGAAGAAAAAAATATTCTGGGATTTTTTATTGTAGATTTGCCGGGGAGACAATCATGGAATCTGGGATATGATCTTGGATATCCTGTGGATTTGCTGGATCGGACAGCGCATATGGATTCTGCAGTTGTGACGAAAAGTGCACAGGGGCAGGGAATTTTGCGCAGATTTCTAAAAGAGGCAGAGCGGAGACTTCTTATGGAAGGATATGATTGTTTTCTGGCAACGGTTCATCCCCAAAATCAATACAGCAGAAGGAATTTTTTGACAGCAGGTTACAGGGAGGCGAAGCGGCTTGAAAAGTATGGAGGTCTGCCTCGGTTAATTATGGAAAAAAATGTCGGCAGAAAAGGAGAAAGAAATGAAACAGCAATATGATGTAATTATGATTGGCGCAGGGCCTTCGGCAATTTTTTGTGCCTATGAATTGATGCAGAAAAAACCAGAGCTAAAAGTTCTGATGATAGAAAAAGGAAGGAGGATTGAAAAGCGCCAGTGTCCGAAGCGTAATACCAAGGTGTGTGTAGGCTGCAAGCCCTGCTCGATTACAACAGGTTTTGCAGGCGCCGGGGCGTTTTCTGACGGAAAGTTATCGCTGTCTCCGGATGTTGGCGGGAATCTTCCTGAGATTTTAGGATATGACAGAACCATTGAGCTTTTAAGAGAATCCGATGACATTTATTTAAAATTCGGCGCCGACACAAAAGTATATGGGATGGATGAGGAGGATGCGATTGCAAAGATCAGAAAGAAAGCGATTCAGGCAAATCTGAAACTGATTGAATGTCCGATTCGTCATCTCGGAACAGAAGAAGGCTATAAAATTTATTCCAGACTTCAGGAATACCTGTTGGATATGGGTGTGGAGATGAAATTCGACACAATGGTGAAAGATCTTCTGATCGAAGACGGAACGGCATATGGAATAGTGACAGAGCAAAATGAAACATTGTATGCAGAAGAAATTGTAGCTGCCGTTGGCAGAGAGGGCTCTGAATGGCTCAGTGATCTTTGCCGTAAATATGAGATTCAAACCAGTGTCGGAACGGTGGATGTCGGTGTGCGCGTAGAAGTTCGGGATGAAATTATGGAAGAACTCAATCAAAGTTTATATGAGGCAAAACTGGTTTACTATACGCCGACGTTTGATGATAAGGTTCGGGTATTTTGCAGTAATCCATCCGGAGAAGTGGCAACAGAATATTATGAAAACGGTCTTGCTGTTGTCAATGGACATGCCTATAAAGGAGAAGAATATAAAACAAAGAATACGAATTTTGCGTTATTGGTTTCAAAAAATTTCACAAAGCCATTCAAAGAACCGATTCAATACGGAAAACATATTGCGCAGCTTAGTAATATGCTTTGTGATGGGAAGATTCTGGTTCAGAGATTTGGGGATTTTGTGCGGGGAAGACGCACCACAGAGGAGCGTTTGATTCGCAATAATATTACACCGACTCTTAAGGATGCAGTACCGGGTGATTTGTCTCTTGTGTTTCCGTATCGTTTGATGAAAGATATTGAAGAAATGATCTACGCATTGGATGAGGTAACTCCGGGAATGGCAAGTGATGAAACTTTGCTTTACGGAGTGGAAGTAAAATTTTATTCCAATAAAATCTTGGTAAATCAGGACTTTGAGACAAATATCAAAGGGCTTCGAGCGATTGGTGACGGTGCATCTGTCACGAGAGGACTGCAGCAGGCATCTGCCAATGGACTGAGTGTTGCAAAGAGTATTTTGAAGAACAATTCTTAGTATCGGGGAGCCTTAAGTGAAAAATTGCAAGAGACTGTACGGAAGCAGACAGTCTCTTGCAAACCTTTGTATGCCGGACTTAATGAATGGGACTGGAGGCAGCCTGTTGCTGCAGATAGGCGGTATTGGCTTTTTGGCCTGCGTCAATCAGCCGCTCCAGTCCTTCCTGAGGACAGAGGAAACTTCCCAGAGGGTAAGGAGTTTTGGTATACAGACCATGAAAATCGGTTCCTCCGGTCATAAAAAGATCATGTTCGCGACACAGAAGTTCAATCTGTTCTCTTGTTTTGGAATCATTCCTTGGATGGTTCCATTCAATTCCGTCTAATAATTGTTCTTCTATCATCATTTCCATCAACATAGGATTTTTATATTGTCCCGGGTGAGCTAAAACCACAACTCCTCCACAGGAGCGGATCAGTTGGACGGCTTGTGAGGTATCCATATACTGATAAGGAAACTTATGAGGGCTTCCGGAATGGAACAGTTCATCATGCAGCTGTCCGATTGGGGTTTTTGTATATCCCATGGAAGACAGAACTTGCATAATATGAGTATAATAAATGCCGGTGCTTCGTCTGGAAGCGTCGAAAAGCTGATCCATGGTGACCGGATATTGCTCCATCAGTGACTGGTAAGATTTTACGACCGAGTCGGAAAAGACCTTTAAATCTTTGTCAAGATGGTGCTGAAGGCGTTTTAAATCCATGGGATAATAGCACAGAAGATGTACATTAATTCCGGTTTCCTTATGGTATGCATTCACTTCCGCAGCGGGGATGATCTGCAGACCAAGCTCTTCGCCCAGAGCCTTTGCAGCGGGAATGGAGTGGGTGGATTCGTGATCGGAAATGGCAACGTAATCCAAATCAATTCGCTTCGCATAATGTAAGAGCTGGTCAATATCCATAGCGCCATCAGATAATACAGTGTGACAGTGTAAATCAGCTTTCATAAAAACCTCCCAAAAAATCTTAATATGATCAGTATACTCCACCGGGAAAAGTTCGTAAAGAAATAATCAACTTAAAGTTCTTTTTCTAATTTTTTTAACAGACAGAGAATGGTCTCCACTGATTTGTGAAACTGTTCCTGATCCTGTTGGGATAGGGTCTGAAATTGTGCAGAAAGACGTTGTTTCACTAAAATTTGTTCCTGTTGGATGAATTCCTTTCCTTTTGGTGTTAACTGTACATAAACTTTTTTGCGGTTTTCTTCGCTTCGGAATCGTTTTAAAAATCCCTCCTTAACCAAAGGGGTAACGGCGCGGGTTGTCTGCTCTTTGGAGGAAGCCAGGTAAGAAGATAATTGGGACATATTGAGCCGTTCTCTGGAGGATAAGGAAAACAAAATGAATATTTGAGTTCTTGTAAGATCAATGGAATGAAGATCTATGGAGTTTAATAAAAGTTTTTGACAAATTGGGAAAATTTCAAACAGTGCGGATATATTTTTCATGGGGGTTTCTTCCTTTCAATATTTTAACATGATTATAACATTCAATTAACAAAAATCAATAGTTGACAAAAATCAAATAAAAAGATATGATAAAAAAATATAAAGAGAAGAGACTGGAAATAAGGAGGGAAACCATGACGAAGACAAGAGAAGAAATGAACGAATATTTAAATCGCCAGGCGATGGTCTGCCGGAATAATTGTGAAATTGATAAGAAATTGTATACAGAACTGGGAGTTAAACGTGGTCTGCGGGATTTAGATGGTGTTGGAGTGTTGGCAGGACTGACGAATATTTCATGTATTCAATCCAGTAAAACGGAAAACGGAAAGAAGATTCCTTGCGATGGAAGATTATTTTACAGAGGATATGATATTTACGATTTAGTCAACGGTTTTAAAAAAAGAAACCAATATGGATTTGAGGAAATTACATATCTGTTATTATTTGGGAAACTGCCGGACCGTAAACAGATGGAAGAATTTCGCCAGATTTTAGCTTCCAGTATGACGCTTCCCAAAAATTTTACCCGTGACGTAATTTTAAAAGCGCCATCAAAGGATATTATGAATACTTTGACAAAGAGTGTGTTGACGTTGGCATCTTATGATGAGAATACATCAGATATTTCTATGGAAAATGTACTTCGTCAATGTCTGATGCTCATTAGTGTATTTCCGATGATGGCCGTTTACGGTTATCACGGCTATAACCATTATATCAATGACGACAGCTTGTACATTCACCGCCCGGATGTAACTTGTTCTATGGCGGAAAATATCTTGCGGATGCTCCGGCCAGACAAAGCTTATACGGAACTGGAAGCCAAAGTATTGGACATTGCCCTGGTTCTTCATATGGAACACGGAGGGGGAAATAATTCTACCTTTACGACACATGTGGTGACATCTGCAGGCTCTGATACTTATTCTGTGATTGCGGCGGCTCTGTCATCTCTCAAGGGACCGAAACATGGAGGAGCCAATATTAAAGTTGTGGAAATGATGCAGGATCTCCGCGCTCATGTGAAAGATACGGAAGATGAGGCGCAGGTAGAAGAATATCTGCGAAAATTACTGCGAAAAGAGGCTTTTGATAAAAAAGGATTGATTTACGGAATGGGACATGCAGTGTACAGTATTTCGGATCCGAGAGCCCAGATCTTCAAAGGATTTGTCGAGAAATTGGCAGTGGCAAAGGGAAGGGAAAAAGATTTTGCATTGTATTCCAAAATTGAAACTCTGGCGCCAAAGGTGATTGGAGAAGAACGAAAAATATACAAAGGCGTCAGCGCCAATGTGGATTTTTACAGTGGCTTTGTATATAGTATGCTGGATATTCCGTTAGAATTATTTACACCAATCTTTGCAATGGCACGAATTGTCGGATGGAGTGCACATCGTCTGGAAGAATTAACTAATGTTGATAAGATTATGCGTCCGGCATATCAGAGCATTGCGGATGAAAAGGAATACGTGCCGATGGATGACCGGTAGGTAAAAGGAATGATTGAATTTGAAAAAAGGGACCTTGGAGAAATCTAAGGTCCCTTTTGTGACAGCGATGAGCCAAAGAACGGGCTTGTCCGAGGTCCTGTACACCACTTTCAATCCTGGAATGTTCCAGTGATTCGCATTATTTTTACCAAGTATTATGGGGAATATGCTCAGAAATGAGGAAACCGGAGACGAGGGGTGTCTCCGGCATTATGAAAAAGTATGAAAAAAAGTTTCTAGCTAAGTAAGTTGTGCTATTGATTACTTGCTATGATTTTAGTATAGCCGGAAAATGTGAAAAAAATGTGATAAAAACATGAGGAATTTATGTTTTTATCACAAGAGACAGAATGGACCAAGTCAGAAAGAGTGGAACTGAAAAGAAAGATCGATTATAATAGAAAAAACAGGAAAAATGGGAGGAGTCTTTGACGGACATGAAAAATATAAAAATTGTTTTTTTTGATATTGATGGAACTTTGATCGACATGGAGAAAAAGAAAATCTCCAACAAAATGTTGGAAACACTGAACAGAATGCAGCATAACGGAATTCGTATTTGTATTGCGACGGGAAGGCCTCCGAGAAGCGTTCCTCGATTTCCGGGAATCAGCTTCGATGCTTTTTTGACGTATAATGCCTCCTACTGTTATACAGGACAGGAGGTGATTTTTAAAAACCCCATTCCTGCTCCTGATGTAAAAAAAATCATTGAGAACACAAAAGAAATCGGGCGTCCGGTTTCGCTTGCGGCGTTGGACCGTTTAGGAGCAAATGGAAGAGATCAGGATTTGGTAGACTATTATGCGATTTCCAAACAGAAAGTGGAATTGGCGGAGGATTTTGAAGCATTGGCAGCGGAGGAAATTTATCAGATCATGCTTGGATGCCGCAAGGAGGAATATCCACATATTTTAAAGGGAGTTCAAGGAGCCGAAATCACAGCGTGGTGGACGCGTGCAGCAGATATTATTCCTTCCGGAGGCGGAAAGGGACTTGGCGTTGCAAAAGTTTTAGAGTATTTCCATCTTAAGAAAGATCAGGCGCTTGCCTTTGGCGATGGAACCAATGATATTGAAATGCTGCAGGCGGTGGGATGTGGAATTGCCATGGGAAATGCTACAGAAAATGTGAAAAAAGCTGCGGATATGATTTGCGGAAGTGCTGCAGAAGATGGAATTTATTATTACTGCAAGGAACAAGGGTTAATATAGATCTGAAAAGTTGTTTTGGCACACGGACTGAAAATAAGGATATCCCACGAAAATGTATGTATGAAAAACATATATTTTCGTGGGATATCCTTATTTGGTTTTCATCAATTATCTTTTGTTTTTGGACTAAATTTTTGAGGTGATGTTCAATTTGCTATTAAAACCTGAATTCCTTTATTTTTCAAAAGTTGAATATAATTTTCTTCCAGAGAAGAATCTGAAATTAAATAAGATATTTCAGAAAGATTCATTACCTTATCAAGAAAAGGTTTGACATGAAATTTCGTGGAATCTGCAAGTACATAGCATTCTTTCCCACAGCGGCATACAGCACTTTCCGTTCTTGGATCAAAATCTACGGATGTAATTCCATAATCGATATTAATAGAATCAACACTGCAATAAACTTTGTCAACTCTTAGATCCTTGAAAAAATTTTCAGCAGTGATACCTCGGCAGGCACGATTGCGGTGCATAATCCATCCACCGCAAATATACACAGTGATATTTGAATTGTCAGATAATTCATATGCTACGGGCAGGGAATCGGTAACAACTGTAAGTTCTTTTTTGTCATGAAGCATGGAAGCTAGTAAAAAAGTAGTGGTACCGCTGCTTAGAGCGATGTAATCTCCGTCATGAATGGTCTTAAGAGCTTCCTCTGCGATTTTAGTTTTTTTATCCTTTCGAGAAATTTCATGAAAATTTTTTTCTTTTTTCTTAGTATTTGAATTTCCAATCATAATGGCGCCGCCATGAGTTCTGAGTAACATCCCTTTATCATGCATTTTTTGAAGCTGCAAACGTGCGGTTGACGGAGCGATGCCTAAGATATCTGTAATTTCTGTAATACGGATTTTTCCCTGCTTTTCTAAAATTTCCATAATAATTTGCTCACGCTCTTCTGAAAATTGAGCATTTGTTGATTTTGCCACTGGATCGATCCCTTCTTTCGTTTGAATAATGATGTTCTGATTTTATTATAGATGATCTCAAGAAAGAAGACAATAGAAAAAATGATAAAAGACGATAAAAAATGAAAAACGATGATTTTAAACGGATATAAATTGTAAAAATGCACAAAAAAAGCGAATATCAATTATAAACAATTAACAAAAATGATAATAAAATTAAAAAACGATTGTAAACGATGATTGTTTCTGGTAAAATACAATTATCAACAAGAAAGGAGAAACGGAATGGAAACAAAGACGGTAAAAGCTGAACAGGCAGAGATGTTTTTGGAAGGAGTTGAAGTATGCAGACAATATTTTCAAACAGAAAAAATAACTTTTGGAACATCTCAGCTTCATCCGGGGCAGACGGGAGCCGTGGATTCGGGACATCAGAATTCTCATGAAGTATTTTATGGAGTGAAAGGTACGGTCCTTTTAAGATGTGGAGATAAATTATATCAATTAAATGAAGGAGATGCACAGATTATTCCGCCGGGAGAACCGCATCAGTTAACGAATATTGGGGATGAAATATCCATTACCAGTTGGAGTATGGCGCCTTCAGAATAGGAAAAGGAGATAAGAGATGGCAGCAGAATTAATTATTATGTTAACCAACAATGATATTACAGTTAAAAATGCAGCAGAAGTATTTGAAGAGTGTAAAGATTTGGATGCAAAAAAATGGGGATTTAAGGATGTAGGATTGGAAAAGAATCAAATGATTCAACTTGCAAAAGCGATGAAGGATGCAGGAAAAGAAACTTATATTGAAGTTGTCACTTATACCGAGGAAGGATGCTTAGAAGGTGCGAAATTGGCCTACGAGTGCGGATTTGATTATTTAACAGGAACTTTGCCGTTTGACTCCGTGTTTGAATATGCTAAGAAACATAATTTGAAATATTGTCCTTTTGTCGGGAAGGTTGGAGGAAGCCCGGTAGAGCTTAAAGGAAGTATTGAATCTGTAGTTGAATCTGCAAAAATGTGTATTGAAAAAGGAGCGGCAGGAGTTGATTTGACAGCCTATCGTTATGCTGATGGAGATGCAGTTGAACTTACAAAAGCAGTGATTGATGCAGTTGGAGCAGAGAAAGTTTGTATTGCAGGAAGCATTGGAACGACAGAACGCATGGATGCAATGGAAGAAGCCGGTGTTGCGGAATATACCATGGGAAGTGCATTATTTAATAGGAATTTTGTAAAAGATGGAGGTTTCCGTGAAAATCTGGAATATGTTTTAGGCTACTTAAGTAACTAAAGAAATATTAAGAAGAAAGGAAAGGAGGGTGCATATGGGTTACATTTTAGGTGTGGACCTTGGAACAACTGCAATTAAAGCGGCAGTGTTTGATGAAAAGGGTAAAGAATGCGGAGCGAAAACCGTGGAATATACATTAGAAACACCACAGCCGGGGTATGCGGAACTGGATGCTCAAAAGTACATTGATACCTTTATCCTTGCCTCAAAGACCGCTATGGAAAGGGCAAAAGTTTGTTCCGATGATATTATTTCCGTGGGAATGTCTGCACAGGGAGAAACGACTATTTGTCTGGATGAAAATTATCAGCCGATTCGACCGGCGATTGTGTGGATGGATATTCGTGCAGCTCAGGAAGCAGAGACTATCGAAAAAGCTATTGGAAAAGAAAATATCCAGAAACATACAGGACAGCCCGGGATGGATGCAATTTGGCCGGCATCAAAAATTTTGTGGCTAAAGAAAAATGAACCTGAAACATATCATAAGACTTATAAATATGTGCAACTTAAGGGATATTTCAGTTATCTGTTAACCGGAAGGATGGTATGTGAAGATTCTATTCTCTGTACAACGATGTATTGGGATATTAATACGAGAAAGTATTGGCCGGAAATGATGGATTTATTGGGGATTCGAGAAGATCAGCTTCCGGAAATTGTGAAACAGGGAGGAGAGGTTGGAAATATTACGCCGGAAGGTGCGGCATTATTTGGATTAAGTACCAAAACAACTGTAAATGCAGGGGCATTGGATCAGGCATGCGGAGCTTTGGGGGTCGGCAATGTCAGACCGGGATCGTTTACAGATTGCACAGGGTCCAATCTGTCTACGGTGGCAATTGTAGATAAACTGATTTTGGATCCCGATATGCAAATGCCTTGTTTTGCAAGTGCAATTCCCGGAAAGTATATGCTGCACGCATTTTCAAGTGGCGGAATGGTATTAAAGTGGTTTCGCGATACGTTTTGTCAGATGGAAAAGAAAATTGAGGAAGAAGGCGGAATGTCAGCATTTGATCAGCTTGGAAAAGAAATCATGAAAATTGCTCCGGGCAATGATGGATTAGTGATGATTCCGCATTTGCAGGGATCAGGTCCTCCGGATACTGACAATCATCAGAGAGGTGTTTACTTTGGGATTACCTTGGCACATAATAAATATCATTTTGCGAGAGCGGTCATGGAAAGTATTGCCATGGTTCTTAGAAGAATGATGGATGCGATGGAACCTTTGGGAGTAAAAGTAGAACGAATCATTGCTCTTGGAGGGGGGTCTAAAAGTGATGTATGGTGTCAGTTGAAAGCGGATGCCACGGGAATTCCGATTAGTATTATGTCTACAACAGAAAGTTCAGGATGTCTTGGCGCTGCGATTTTGGCTGGAGTTGCATCAGGAATTTGGGAATCCTGCGAAAAAGCAGCAGATGAAATTATTTATGCTGAATCTACATATGAACCAAACTTAGAAGTGAAGGATGCGTACGATAAATTATTTGAAAAAACTATGAAATTACAATATGGTATGAAACAGTTTTATGAAGATTCAAGTTTTCAATAGCGAACAATTAACGTAATAATATATCAAAGAAAAGGAGAAGAAACTATGAGTTTAAAAAAATTTACACATGTATTTCCGGCTATGGTAACACCGTTTAAAGAGGATGGAAGCTTTAACTATGAAGTTGCAAAAGCACATGCAAAATGGATGATTGACAATGGAATCGGCGGTGTCGGTGTGTTAATGGCAGCTGGTGAATATCAAAGTGTGACTATGGAAGAACACAAAGAATATGTTCGAGAAATGGTGCCATATATTAAGAATCTTGGAGCTTCTGTGATTGTCGGAGCATCCAGAGAACGTGTAGAAGATGTAGTAGAACTGATGGAGAATGCTCGTGAAGCAGGAGCAGATGCAGCGATGGTTTTACCTTCTTTCTATTATCGTATGGATCAGGGAGAAATTTACAAACACTATGAATATATCAATGAGCATTCAGGGCTCGATATTATGGTATATAACAACCCTCATTGCAGTAGTCCGATCGAAACAGAAACAATGAGAAAATTGTATGAATTGGATCATGTAAAAATTGTAAAAGATGCTTCTATGACAATTGATGTAATGACAGATTATATTTTTGAAGCAGAAAAAGCAAAAGGAGAAAAAGCTGTGCTTTGTGGATGCGATTACTTATTATATCAGGCATATGCCACAGGTGCGATTGGATGGATCAGTATGACTGCAAATATTCTTCCGAAATTATCAGCAGATTTCCATAATGCGATGATTGTAGAAAAAGATTATGCAAAAGGATTGGAAATTTACAAAAAAATATATCCAGTTGTTAATATGACGGAACGTTTTCCAAAACCTACACAGGCAGTTAAATATGTTCTTCAGGAGGTTATGGGATTTGAGGAAGGAATTTGTTTACCGCCTCGTCATGAAATCAGCGATGAAGAAAAGAAATTAGTGTTGGATTGGAGTGAAATTGCAGAACTCTCTAAGACAAATCTTTCATAATAATAAGTTATGAATTTTTGAGATTTGTACGGGAAAAATTTCTATTTCATGTATCAGAGAATCCTTTCAGAGGATTCTCTGGATTTTCTAAAAACCTTAGGTAGACTACAAATAGATCGTTTGTAAACAAGGAGGAGTTCTTGTGAAAAATACAGAATATTTGATTATTGGTGCGGGAATTGTCGGATGCAGTGCGGCATATCTCTTAGCAAAAGATAAAAAAGAGGTAATGGTGGTGGATCGAACCTATCCGTGCAATGAGGCTTCCGGAGTAAATGCCGGTGGATTGGAATTATTGCAGCAACCTCCAAAATCATTGCCATTGCATATATTATCAGCAAAACTATGGAATGAATTTCAGAATGAGGATGGAATTGATGTAGGATATCACAGAACCGGTGGATTATACTGTATATTAAAAGAAGAAGATTTACATATTCTAGATGAACAAAAAGAAAGATTTGAAAAGAACAATTTGCCAATTCAGCGTTTAACTCGAGAAGAGGTATTTGAGATGGTCCCTGCAATGGCAGACAGTGAAGTAATTGCAGCGAACTTTAGTCCTACTTCAGGATATTCTAATCCGCTGAAGGCTGGAGTTTCCATTCTTATGGCAGCGAAGAAATTAGGAGTTCAATTTAAAGATCATGAGCTTATAACTAAGATTGAGCCAGCTTCGGAAGGCGGCTATTATGCGGTTTCTGAAACCGAAACATATCATGCACAAAAAATATTAGTTTCCAGTGGAATTCGTTCTCCAAAATTATTAGATCCTCTGGGCGTTCACATCGAGTTAGAAGAAAAGCATAATATGATTACGGTTACAGAAAAAGCGCCGCATTTTATTGACTATACAATCACAACACCAACGATGACAATGAAGCAGACTGCAGAAGGATCTATTTTGATTGGTGGTGGACGTGAGGGTTATGGAGATCTAGCGACAAGTGAAAGAAAAGATGTGTCCATTGATGGTTTATGCTTTAACGTAAGAGAGGCTCAGGATATTATACCATCTTTGAAGAAGTTGAATATCCTTCGTAGCTGGTCTGGCTTTGAAGGCTTTACACCAGAGAGACTTCCGTATATCGGTGAAGTAGATGATTATCCGGGTGTTTATTATGCAGTTACAGGATTCTGCGGTTATTGTATTGGTCCGGCAGTGGCAGCACATGCGATTAAATGTATGAACGGAGAAGAATATTTTCAGGTTAAAAAAGTCTGAGGAAGATTAGGAGGATAGCATATGTCCAGAATAGAAAATCATATTATTTTAGGTGATCTGAAAGAAAAAAAGGAAGTTTGGATCACAGTTGACGGGAAAAAGATTCCGGCAAAAGAGGGAGAACCTATTTTGTCAGCGCTCCTTGCAAATGATATTAAGGTTGCGAATATTAGTCCGAAGCATCATGAACCAAGAGGATATTTTTGCGGAATTGGTCGTTGCACCAACTGTGTAATGACTGTGAACGGAGATCCAAATGTTCGTACCTGTATTACTCCGGTAGAAGATGGTATGGTAGTTGAGACACAGGATGGTCTTGGAAAATGGGAGGTATAAAGAATGGCAAAAGAAGTAGAAATTCTTGTGATCGGAGCAGGACCAGCAGGACTTTCCGCAGCAATTGAAGCAGCAAAATACGGCGCAAGTGTTTTAGTTGTTGATGAAAACAGTAAACCCGGCGGACAGTTATTTAAACAGATTCATAAGTTTTTTGGTTCTAGAAGACATAAAGCAGGGACAAGAGGTGTTGATATCGGGACAGAGCTGTTGGATGAAGTGCAAAAGTTAGGTGTAGAAGTTATGCTCGATACAGTAGCTTACGGAATTTATCCAAATGATGAGGGTGTGGCTTTGGCTGTGAATGGAGAAGAAGGATTGATTGTCAAACCCAAAAAGGTTATTATGGCGACGGGAGCTTCTGAAAATCCATTGTCTTTTCCTGGTTGGACACTTCCTGGAGTTGTCGGAGCAGGTGCAATTCAGACGATGATTAATGTACATAGAGTTGGAGTAGGAAAAAGAGTATTAATGATCGGTTCCGGAAATGTTGGCTTGATTGTAAGTTACCAATTGCTGCAATCGGGAACAGAAGTGGCAGGGATTGTAGAAGCGGCTCCTCAGGTAGGCGGATATGGGGTACATTCTGCCAAAATCAGAAGAGCCGGTGTGCCAATGTATACAGGACATACAATTTTAGAAGCGGTACCAAATGAAGACTTGACTGGAGTAAAGGGTGCCATTATAGCAAAAGTAGATGATAAATTTCAGCCGATTAAGGGAACAGAAGAATTCATTGAATGTGATACCATTGGAATTGCAGTGGGGTTAACTCCGGATATTGGATTGCCATCAATGGCAGATGTCACATTTGTAAATGCAGGAAGACTTGGTTCTCAGGTTCCAATGCATGATAGGAATATGATGACAACAAAAGAAGGAATTTACGTTGCAGGAGATTCTTCCGGTGTGGAAGAAGCGTCATCTGCGATTGAAGAAGGAAAATTGGCAGGAATCGCAGCAGCAGAAGCTCTTGGAAGAATTGATAAAGAATTGGCAGCGGAAGCGAAGGAAAATGTTTGGAATTCTTTGAATCAGCTTCGGACAGGTCCATTTGGATCTGGGCGGGCAGATGCTAAAGAAAAGATTATCGAAGAGATGAAAGAATGGAAGGTGAAGAATAATGCTTGCTAAGAACGGTTATTTAGATATTGACGAAGTAAAAGATATTCCAGGCTTTCCGGGAATGGAAGCTCTATCAAAAAAGAAATGTGTTGTGATTGAATGTAAACAAAATATTCCGTGTAATCCATGTGAAGCCGCTTGTCCGCATCATGCGATTACGATTGGAGAACCGATTACAAATTTACCGGTGGTTGACACAGAAAAGTGTATCGGATGTGGATTATGTGTTGCAAAGTGTCCCGGTCAGGCATGCTTTTTGGTGGATTTAAGTAATGATGAATATGATACAGTAACAATTCCGTATGAATACTATCCACTTCCTCAAAAGGATCAGGAAGTGTTCTGTCTAAGTAGAGCAGGTGAATTCCTCACAATGGGAACGATTGCCCGTGTGGTTATGACAAAAATCAATGATCGCACAGCAGTGGTTGAGGTAAAAGTTCCAAAAGGGTTTGGGATGGATGTACGAAACATCTCCATAGATAAATCAAGGATGGCTGACAATCATAAAACGAAAACTCCTTTTGACAGCGAACTTGATAGAATTGATGAAGATCAGATGTATGTATGCCGTTGTGAGGAAATCACAAAAGAAGAAGTTATCGAAGCGGTCAGAATGGGCGCAACCAGCGTGAATGAAGTAAAACGTTTGCTAAGAGCGGGAATGGGACTTTGCCAGGGACGGAACTGTAATAAGACGATTGAACGTATTATTGCACAAGAATTGGGGGTTCCGCCTTATAAAGTACCTCAATCTACAAAGAGAGGACCGGTACGTGCAATTAAGTTAAGTGGTTATACATCTCTGGATATTGAGGCAAATGAGGAAATGTTTGAACATGACTGGTAAGAGATTTTGATAAGGCAGGCATCTTTGCTTCGAAAGGATGCCTGTGGATACCCTGTAAAAAGGAGGGAATGATGGGCGGTTTAAGTGAGTTATTTATTGCGATTGATAACATTGTCTGGTCGAATCCGATCATATTTTTAATCTTAGGATCAGCAGTTTATTTTACGATTCGGTTGGAAGGCGTACAGGTAAGGAATATAAAACATCAAATCAAGCTACTGTTTAATTCCAGCGATTCGGAAGCAGGAATTTCGCCATTCGCAACATTTTGTACAGTGATCGGATATCGTGTGGGTACGGCAAATGTGGCAGGTGTAGCAGTTGCAATTTGGAGCGGAGGACCCGGAGCAGTTTTTTGGATGTTGTTGACTTCTATTTTAGATACAGCGATCTCCTATGCAGAATGTGCATTGGGGCAGGTTTATAAAATTAAACAGGATGGAGAATATCGTGGAGGTGCATATTACTATATTCAGCGTGGTATGGGATTAAAGAAATTGGCATTTGTTTATGCAGTGCTAACGTTAATTTGTGTTCCGATTTTAACAGTAGCTCCGCATGCCTTTTCCATTACAAGTGGATTCAAAACGAGTCTGGGGGTTTCTCAATATATTACAGGTGCAATTGCCGCTGTTTTATTGTTCATTGTCATTTCAGGAGGGATTCGAAGAATTGCGAAAACGGCTGAAGTTGTAGTTCCTTTTATGACGATTGGGTTTGTCATATTAACGATTGTTATTATATTTTTTAATATCAGACACATTCCGGCAGCATTGAAATTGATTATTTCCAGTGCGTTTGGAATGGATGCGGTCTTTGGAGGCATGATGGGAACGGCAGTATTGTGGGGAGTGAAACGTAGTGTAAATTCCTCCGGAGCAGGTATGGGAGAAGCCGTGCCGGCGGCATCTGCGACAGAGTGTGCTCATCCGGGAGTTCAGGGACTGGTGAACTCTTTCAGTGTTTATATTGATGTATTTGTATGTCTCTGTACAGCATTTATTATTATTTTAACAGACTGCTTTAACGTACAGAATACAGCAGGAGATGTGATCCATACAGCAAGCGGCTCAGCAGCAGTCGCACAAAATACGGTAGAACCGGGAGTTGCCTGGGTGCAGGAAGCATTA